>NZ_JACJDY010000020.1:0-98660 GCF_014163785.1 Pseudoalteromonas sp. SR43-7
TGCTTGGTGACAATAGCGTTTTGGACCCACCTGATTCCATGCCGAACTCAGTAGTGAAACGAAACAGCGCCGATGATAGTGTAGCATTTGCTATGTGAAAGTAGGACATTACCAGGCTTCAAATTGTAGAGACCCGTTACAGCAATGTGACGGGTTTTTTTACGTCTGAAGAAAAGTAAAATGTGCGCAATTAATACACACTCATATCGCGACACAAAGATAGTGTAGCATTTCACTGTGACTTTCTACCGCTGTGGGCACTACGACATCCTACTGCGTAGCGCACAGGCTTCAAATTTTAGAGAGCCCGACTAAAAATAGTTGGGCTTTTTCACCAATGCAGAAAAGTAAAATGTGCGCAGTTAACACACACTCATACCAACACCCATCATGTAGGTCGGGTGAGCTTAGCGACTCCCGACGTTAAAATCACATCTAGGAGTGTGTAATTAATATTTATAAAAGTAGGATTGTTAATGAGTACAGAGATATTTAGTCGTTAATCATTACTTAAAATTTTATCTAGCTATCCCGCTCTCATTTTTATATAGATACTTCTAATAAAGTACTTAAGAAAACTGTACTATTACAGGTGTTTTAAAATAATTATAACGAGAAACAAATGAAATTATTAACTGCAGCAACTTTAATAGTTGCTTCATCGACAGCTTTTGCACGCCCTGCACCGTTAGTGTCTATTCCTACTCATGATGCCTTTTTTAATAGTATTGCAGCGCATTGCGGTAAAGCTTTTGAAGGTGAAGTAGCGGTAGATAACGCGAAAGGCCCAAGCTCATTTACAGATAAAAAACTGGTTATGCATGTACGTAAATGTAGTGAGACTGAGTTACAAGTACCGTTTCATGTAGGAGACGATGCATCACGTACGTGGATCATAACTAAAACGGGTAGCGGCTTGAGTTTAAAGCACGATCATCGTCATAAAAATGGAACAGACGACGCATCAACTATGTATGGTGGCCATACGCTTGATGCAGGGTTTGCGCAAATGCAGTCGTTTCCAGCAGACCAATACTCTAAAGAGTTATTTGTAAAACAAGGTCTTGCGCAGTCTGTAGGTAATACATGGCAAATGTATATTTACCCAGAAGTATTTACTTATCGATTAATTCGTCAAGGACGTGAGTTTAAGGTGGATTTTGATTTAACTAAACCGATTATTCCACCATCAGCACCTTGGGGTTATAAAGACTAAGATTACTTACCCTTACTTGTATCTTCTTTCGTTTCGCATTGGAGTAAAACACTTAAATCTGGTTGGTAAGCACGTGGTTTTGTTGGAAAGCGTTCGTACTCTTGCACGCCTTCAAGTACTTTCAACATAAAGGTATTGCCGCGGCATAGACGGTCAGCATGACGTAACAAAAATACACTTTGATTGGTAAAGTGTTTGTAATCGTCTGACTGGATTTCTATTTTATAGTTGTCTTCGCCAATTTGTGTTTGGTAGTAATGTACTTTGTTATCAAAGTCGTAGAGCTTCTCGGTTTCGGCTTTTTCAGCAAGTGCAGTATTTGCACTTGAAAGGGCCACCAGCGTAGCGCCTATAAATAAGCGTGGTGTGTTTATTCCTTTCATAAAATGTATCCTTTAATTTGCGAACTTTATACCCATTAATAAGAGTAATAAGGTCGATTTCTTTACGTATTAGTCTAACACCCAAAAAGGGAAAGTGTGATGTTCAAACAAATAAAACAACTTTTTGCTGTATTCGATGAACAGCAGCCAAGTATGCAAGAGCACGATTTAAAAACAGCGGTTGCTGCATTATTAATTGAAGTTATGCGCGCAGATACCAAGCTTGAACATGATGAACAACGAACCCTGACTGTAACCTTAAAAAAGTACTTTAATTTAACAGACACTGAGGTTAATGAGCTTACTAATAATGCGGCAAGTAGCTTAGATGATTCGATAGATTACTTTCAGTTTTCAAAGCAGATTAATGAGCATTGTAGCGCGGCGCAGCGAATAGAAATAATAGAGTTATTATGGCGCTTAGCGTATGCCGATGGAGAAATAGATCCCCAAGAAGACTACGTTATACGTAAGGTAGCAGGGCTTTTATATGTAACGCATACCGACTTTATCGCCGCCAAAATAGCAGCGACAAAGTAATTAGTTATTTAGGCGTGCAAGTTATCTTAACTTACTTGCAACGCTTACTAACTGATGAGCGAGGGCTGATACTTTTTCAGCCGTTACAGGTTCATTTATTTGCCCATTTTCATTAAACAATGTGTGCACAGCGGGTACTGCAAGTTGATCGGCAAGTACTAACGATCCAATGCCGCTTAATATATCACGCACATGATTTAAACCGCGTAAGCCGCCAAGCCCACCAGGCGATGCTGCAAACAAAGCAACCACTTTATTACGAAAAGCAGGAACAGCACCTTGCTCTGTGCGCGATGCCCAATCAATCGCATTTTTTAGCGCTGCGGTAATAGAGCCGTTGTACTCTGGGCTTGCTAGTAAAATACCGTCGGCTGTACGTAGCTTGTCTTTTAAAAGCTGTACATCGCTTGGTGTACCTTGCGCTTCAATATCTTCGTTAAATAGTGGGATGTTTAATTCATTTAGTTTTATTACTTCTACTTCAGCACCTGTTTGTAGAGCAAAACGTGCTGCCTCATTAATAATTTTTTGATTAAAGCTTTCTTGGCGAAGGCTTCCAGCTAGGGCGATAATTTTTGGTGCTGACATGGTAGTGGCCTTTTAATGTTTTAAGTTACATGACTAATGTAGCAAAATTTCACTTGTAGAAAACCCTAATAAACGCAACACTTATGTGCGTATATGCACATAAGTAAAAGGTAGGCAGCATGGCGATAAAATTTGAAGATTGGCAAGACGTTAAAGTTGCGTTTGAAGTAGCAAGGTTAGGCACGCTAACAGCAGCGGCCGAGGAGCTTAATGTGCACCACAGCACAGTGCTTAGGCGAATTAATAATCTTGAAAAAAACTTAAATGCACGGCTTTTTCATCGCCATGCTCGTGGCTACAAGGTTACTGAAATTGGCACCAAGCTATTTGCAACAGCACAAACAATCCATAGCTCCTTAGAGCAGTTACATAACGATATAGTAGCGGCCGATAGCACCCTTAGAGGTAGTTTGTTGCTAACGACGGTAAGTGGCTTCATGGATGTCCTTGGTGATGTATGTGAGCAATTTCAGGCGCTACATCCACAAGTGCAGCTTGAGGTTATTTTAGAACAAAAAAGGCTAAGGCTCGATCACGGACAAGCACATATTGCAGTGCGTGCAGGCCCAAGACCTGATGAAGGCGATTATATTGCTCAGCATTTGGCGCAGCTTTCATCGGGTTTATACGCTAATAAACGTTACATTAATAAATACGGTATGCCTAAATTATTAATTGATTTACAACAACATAACTTTGTATCGGGCGTGGCAGGTTTTAATGCCCGCGTGCCTTATTTTGCATGGGCTGATGAGCACATTCCTGCATCGCAAATAAAGCTGCGAGTATCTGAAACTGCAGAAGCGACTCGTGCAATCATTAAAGGGCTAGGCATTGGCGGATTACAACATGACGTAGCGGCGCAATATCCTGATTTAGTGCCTATATTGCACAGTGAGTTAAGCTGGCCTACCGATGTATGGTTAGTCACGCATCACTTAGTGCATCGTACTGCTAAAGTACAAGCTTTTGCAGGGTTGTTAAAAACACACTTTAGTAAGTTAGCTGCTAATCAATAGTTTTAGCTGTATTTTAAATGATTATAGTATTTTTTTTACTTCTATTCCTAGGCGTTTAGCCAAGCGTACTAAGTTTGCTCTATCTAATTCAAGTACTCTTGCTGCTGCCGACCAGTTGTAGTTATGCTGTTTTAATTGCTCGGTAATTATGTTGTATTGCAACGATTCTACAGCTTGTTTTAAAGGTTGGTTGATTAAGGCGTTCGCTGTACTTCGGCTCTCTGCTATAGGGGGTTGCAGCGCACTCGGTGTTAAATCACAGTGCTCGCTTGTAATGGTTATTATTGGATTTTGCCATTGGCTTTGTTTTGCTTTTAGGGCGCTGCGGCTAATGACATGTTCAAGCTCGCGAACGTTACCTGGCCAGTTGTACTGATTAAGCAATACTTGCGCTTCAGGGCTTAGTTTTAATTGTTTTATCCCTAATTTACGGGCTGTTTGCTCGATAAAATAACCAGCTAAGAGTGTTATGTCGTGCTCGCGTTTACTAAGTGGTGGCACAGTAATAGGGTAGACACTGAGGCGATGGTATAAATCGGCTCTAAAGCGACCTTGAGCTACTTCTTCTTTTAAATTTCTGTTGGTTGCAGCAACGACGCGTACATCTACGTACTTTGGCGTGTCTTCTCCTACCGTTTGTATTTCGCCACTTTGTAGCACTCGTAATAGTTTACTTTGCATGGCCAGGGGCAGTTCGCCTATTTCATCTAAAAATAACGTGCCGCCATCAGCTAATTGAAATTTACCTTGGCGCGAATTTTGTGCGCCTGTAAAAGCCCCTTTCGCATGACCAAAAAATTCACTTTCGGCAAGATTTTCGGGAAGCGAGGCACAATTTAAGTGAATAAGCGGTTGATCTTTTCGGGTTGAGTTTAAGTGAATGTTACGCGCAACAAGTTCTTTCCCTACCCCTGTTTCACCTAATATCAGCACGCTAAAGTTAGATGCTGCAACGAGTTTAATGTCGTTTTTAAGTGTTTGCATTAGCGGACTTTGGCCAATAATTTCACCGCCGTCCCGTGTTAATGCTTCACGATTTAGTTCTTGTACTAATGCACTTGAGTGCTGTGCATGCTGTTTGTAATGGGCAAGTTCTAAGGCCGTTTTAAAGTGCGCGCTACACAGCGTTTGTAAGGTATTGAGTGTATCAGCGCTTATGCTGTTAAATGCATTGGCGTTAAGGCTATCAAACGTAAGTACGCCAAGTAGCGCGTTTTTATCATAAAGAGGTAAACCTAAACATGCATGTACCGGTATGTCGCCGGTTTTAGCTAATAGCAATCCGTCGTATGGATCGGGTAGTGGGCAGTCGTGCGCAAATTGAAGCGCGAGTGTGCTTTTGCAAATAGCTTCTAGGCGAGGGTGTTCTACTATTTTAAATCGTCTGCCTAAACTGTCGGGCATTAATCCTTTAATTGCCAGGGGTTTTAATTGTTCGCCCTGAAGCACTAATAACGCACTTGCATCACTAGGAATAACCCGCTCAACCGTTGCTAGTAATTGATCAAAGCTATGCTCGTGTAGTGTACTTTGAGCAAGCTCTAGAGCAACTTGTGTAAGGTTGAATTGCTGGTTCACGTCAAAATGACCTATTTGTGTTTTTATGAGTTAATTTATAGTAGGTCATAAAGACTCACACTGTAAAGTGATTTAATTTAACTTGTTGAATTTAATTAATTAAACTTGTTGGCACAGTATGTGTAATAGCTAAGTAACGTAGTTAGTTACAGAGATCGCCATGAACACACTAATGCTGAATAATTTAAATAATCAAACACAGTTTAGTTCACTGCATGAGGCACTAGCGTGCGCTGAATACTTTTTTGCTCAGTATGGTGTAGGGCAGGAAATAAAATAATGCGCCCTATAAACTTAACAGAGCCAATGCCAGCACGCGTTGCTATTCATCAAGTATCTCAATGGCCGTTATGGATGCTAGCTTTTAGGCCTTTCTTTTTAGGCGGTGGCTTATTGGCATTTTTGTCAGTGGGGTATTGGCTACTTATTTTAACAGGCCATACAAGTTGGCACTTATCGATACCTGCGACATTATGGCACGCGCACGAAATGCTGTTTGGCTTTGCAGGAGTTGTAGCTGTTGGCTTTTTACTTACCGCAGCACAAACGTGGACAGGCGTGCCGAGCATAAGTGGCAAAGCCCTTATGTGGCTTACGTTTATATGGCTTGCAGCGCGCTTAGCATTTTTTGTAGCACTGCCAGATATTACTCATTTTAATTTATATGCTGCACTTACATTACAAGTTATTTGGTGGCTAGGCGCCATAACCGCGTTGGCTAATATGTTATTAAAAGCCAATAGCAAAAGTAACTATCCGTTTTTAGCTATTTTAGCTGTGCTTTGTGGGCTCAATGTATTGTATTTAATACTTGTTTTACAACAAAACATGCAGCTTGCACTTGGTGTGGTTGATACCGCAGTACTGGTAATTACTTTACTAGTTGGCATTGTTGCGGGCCGCGTTTTACCATTTTTTACCGCTAAAGGTCTAGGTTTAGCCGCACAAGTTCGCACTCCTAAAATAGATAAAGCGGTGATGTATTTATCTATTGTGGCTATCACTTTATTTTTCATCAACAAGTTGTTTTTGAACACGATTAATCCTGCGTTAGTTGTTGCAACTGTTGCTGCGCTTCACCTGCTTAGGGCTGGTTGTTGGTGGGATAGCAAGGTATTGAGAGTGCCGTTGTTATGGTCTTTACATTTTTCCTACTTAGCGTTAGGCGTAGGGTTAATGATGGTTGCATTTAGCTTTTATAGCAGTGCAATGCAATTTAAAGATGCGCTGCACTTAATCACTATTGGCACAATAGGTATGATGATTTTAGCAATGATGACGCGTGTATCACATGGTCATACAGGGCGTACGCTCACTATTCCTCATTATATGGCTGTTGCTTTTGCACTTGTGTTAGTAGCCGCTATTACTCGTTCATTACTCCCTTTTATTATTAGGCCTCACCTTGCTTGGCAAATAAGTGCTTTGCTGTGGTTAGTAGCTTTTTCATTATTTTTAATTCACTGCACACCTATATTAACGCGGCGTCGTGTTGATGGGCGTCGTGGTTAGTTTACCCATAGGAAAACACATATGTTATCTGATAAAACCATTGAGATTGTAAAAAGCACAGTTCCGTTATTAGCGCAGGCGGGTACGGTTGTTACCGATCATTTTTATAAGCGTTTATTTAGCCATAATCCTGAGCTTAAAAATATTTTTAATATGGTGAATCAAGATACAGGTCGTCAGCAATTTGCACTTTTTAATGCGTTGGCTGCGTATGCACAAAATATTGATAATTTAGCTGTATTAAAAGAAGCGCTAACACGTATTAATCATAAGCATACAAGCTTGAATATTTTACCTGAGCATTACCCTATTGTAGGTGCACACTTAATTGGTACGCTTAAAGAGCTTCTTCCTGAGCAATTTACTCCCGATGTTGAATACGCTTGGCGCGAAGCTTACGGCGTACTTGCTGATATTTGTATAACCGAAGAAGCTGCTTTGTATGAGCACAGTAAAAATAAACACGGTGGTTGGGCGGGAACTCGCCAATTTAAAATAACCAACAAACAGGCTGAATCAGAACTAGTAACAAGCTTTACACTTACGCCAGTTGATGGCGAAGCCGTTATTACACATAAACCAGGGCAGTATTTAGGTATTAAAGTTAAGCCAGAGGGCGCTGAATATGAAGAAATTCGCCAGTATTCTATTTCGCAAAAAAGTAACGCTAAAAACTACCGTATTAGTGTTAAAAAAGAGCTACAGCCAAAGCCTGGCATGGTGTCTAATTATCTACACTCATTAGAGCAAGGCACTATTGTTGAGTTATACCCGCCGGCAGGAGACTTCTTTTTACGCAATAACACAAACCCAGCGGTACTCATTTCAGCAGGTGTTGGGCAAACGCCAATGCTGGCTATGCTTGAAACGCTATTAAGTGACAACTCTAATCAAGAGATTATGTATTTACATGCCTGCGAAAATACTCAGCAGCACTCGTTTTCAAAATATTTATATGATCTAACAGCGCAGAATAACCGTTTGAAAACAATAACGTGGTTTAACCAAGCGACAGAGGGCGCTGACTTTACTGGGTTAATGAACCTAAATGCAGTACAAGCACAGCTACCATTAAGTAATGGCGACTTTTACTTATGTGGTCCTGCCGGTTTTATGGCATTTATAAAAAACCAGTTACTTGAACTAGGTGTTAAAAACGAGCAGATTCATTATGAAGTGTTTGGTCCGCATGAAGACTTGTAATAACGCTTTAAAATAGAAAAAGGCGTACAGCGATGTGCTGCGCGCCTTTTTATAAACGCTAATAAAGTGCCTTATAACTCTTTACAGGTCACACCTTCAAGTACTGTAGTAAGCTCTTTTTTAGGATAGTAAAGCTCGCATTGGTTATTACGTAGTTGCAAAATAAACTTCTCAGATTTTATATTATGCGCGCCCATAATTACTCTGCCATCAGACCCTTTACTCATTGCATGATCAATTAGCAGTTCGCTACGTTTAGTAAATACGGAATCGGAAAGTGTTACTAATGCGCCTCCCTTAGCTTGTTGAATTGCCTGTTGTAGTGTTGCAATAACGCTAGGATTAACGCTCGTTAATATAGCGGGTTTAGCGGGCTCACTATTTACACTTTGGCATCCACCTAAAGCGAATAAGGTAGCTAATGGGAGTAATAATTTATCCATTACCTTTCCTCACTCAGTGTTGGCCAAGTTAAGTCCATATTACGCTGGGTAAATTGCTCAGGCATATTTAAAGGAATGAGAGATTCACGAGAGCTTGAAAAAGTAGCTGGCTCTGCTTTTGCAGCAGCCGTTCTAATTGGACAACTGCCATTTTCAACATGAAACAATGCGGTGGCTAAAACGGCCTCGTCACTGTCGCCTAACTGATGATCAAAGTCGTCCTCAATTTCACAACCTTGAACATCAGCATCAAATTGTGGCGTAGGGGTTGGTGTAAAACCCGCAGCGTATTCGCCAAATCCTTTGCTATTTACCCCACTAAATTGAATAGTGTAATAGGTTGTTGCGCAGTTATGAGTTGGGGTAAAGCCATAGGGCTTACCGCAGGTTGTATCGCCAATTAAAATAACTTCTGCGTCTATACCTTTTAAACCATTAATAAAAGCTTCTGATGCCGAACAGGTGCCTGATGTGCTTAATACATAAACCTTCGATAAGTTTAAATCAGGTAGGTTTTCACCTGTGCTAAAAAAAGTAGAGTAATCTATTTCTTCATCAATAAATGGAAAAGGCGAATCAACGGGCTGTTTATCGTTTTGTTGAGTTTGATAATAAAAGCGGTTGTTAACGTTGGCATTACCGGCAACCATATAAGCCAATTGTGCCGACAGTGCTAATAAACCACCACCGTTATATCTAAAGTCGATTACAAGCTCATCAATACCATCGGTTTTAAACTTATTTACCGCATCAATAAGCCCTTCTTGGGCAATGCTTATATGGCTATTAAATTGCATGTAACCCACGCTTGAACCATTTGCGGTTGTAATCGTTTTAACATTTTGAACCGGTGTTTGTTCAATATTGCCAGCGGTTACATTAAATGTTTTTTCGGCGCCATCGTTACTGCGTACAACAATAGTATGTGAGTCGCCGTTAGTTGGGCTAAATAAGCCTTCGTTAAGCGTATCTACACCCGACTCTGTATTGGTATTAATGCTAACACCGTCAACTGAAAGTACAGTATCACCACGTTGAAAGCCTATTTGGCTTGCAGGTGAATCATCTTCAAGATAAGCGACGCGTAAAATACGGTCGGCTGTATCGCCAATAAACGCCCAATTTATCCCGTAACCAGAAGTAACGCCCGTTTGCGCTTCTTGAAAGTAATCTTCAGTAGGTTCTGAAAAATGAAAGTTATCTTTTTTTGCCCCTGAGTCGGTAAGCTGCTCTGTTTTTAATTGGGCAAAATAATCGGCAACTGTGGCAAAGCTTTCAGGATCGTTATCGGCAATCTCATCATACCAAAGGTAGGTTTCGTCGCTCCAAGAGCGAAGCCAGAGTTTTTCGTAAAGGGCAGAACCGGCTTGATCTGGGTAAGGCTCGTTGTTATTAAAGGGATCGTTACCCGTACGCGGGGTTTCGCAAAAGTTTTTTAAATCGTTAGAGGGTTCAAATACACCCGCAGTCCATGTTGGGCTGCTACTAACAGGTGTTGTAACTGCAGGGGCTGAGTCGATACCGCTACCGCCGCCGCCACAACCGGTCAAAGCAAAGCCCGCAAATGCAGTGAAAATGGCAAGCGTGGTTTTATTATTTTTAAACATAGGTAAGGGCTTTTTTGTAAATAAGTTGTTTAAAATATTACAACACTCGCTCGTTTATTCAATATTTATAACTTTGATTAATGTAAATGAGTGTTAAAGCTTAGAGCTTGCTCGCACTACTTGTATCTGCGAATGCTTGCTTTTGCCATGCATTAAATAACTTTTGCTGTTTATCAGAAATTTTTAAACCGTATGTTTTTTGCATGTAAGCGTAGGTGTCAGCTATACGTTTTCGTGCATAAACAGGCGGTTCAACTACACGTTGCTTAAAGTTTACTTTTACTTCGCAACGGCCATATTGTGTGGCGTTTTCGCTAAGCATACCAAAACGATAATTAGAGCGATCGGCATTAATTTCGCCAATAGCTGGCGCTAAGTTATTTATATCAGCTTCCATTTTTCTAAATTTAGCACTTACTTTACGGCAGTTTTTACGCCCGCCATCTTGCCAGCATTGTAGCTGGTGACCAAATTCCCACGCCGGAACAATGTGCTCCCACTCAATGCGTAGTGCTCGCACATTTACTTTGCCTGAGCGGGTAAGGGTATTTCGAGGAATGTAACCACAGTTAGACGGATCAGGAACGAGTTTTTTGCCTTCTTTTTTAATATCACAGCCGCAGTAAATGCTCTTGGCGTTGTCAGGTAGGGTTTTAATTAAATGTCTTTTAGCCGTTGAAAAACGGGTAAATTGTTCGGCTGATACCGAAACGCACACACAACAAGCCAATAAGGCCAGAATAAATCGAGTCATATCCATCACAAATGTGAACTACAGGAATGGGCAGTTTAAAGCCTTGAAGATAAAAGATAAAGTTAACTTAAGGCCTGCACTTATATTACTAAAAGTGCCAGATTAATTTTTTATTCAAAGTTATTTTCACTATTCATTTATTTCTTACTATTTATCGTATTTTAACCACACAAGATTATACGTTAAGGAGTATGCTTAAAGCTTACTCAATATGAGGATTTGGATTGCAAATGAAATTTGTTGATTATTATGCAGTGCTTGGAATATCGCCTGATGCAGATGATAAAGCGGTTAAAGTAGCTTATAAAAAGTTAGCCAGAAAATATCACCCAGATGTAAGCAAAGAGCCTCAAGCAGAAGATAAGTTTAAAGAAATAGCAGAAGCTTACGAAGTCATCCATAACAAAGAAGAACGTGTAAAATACGACAAGTTACGTCGTCACCAACAAAATCGTGCTCGTCAACAGCAAGGCCATTATGGTGGTAACAATGCCTCTTCGCAAAGTAATCATCAGCAAAGCGATCCTCAAACCGACCAAGAGTTTTCTGACTTTATTAATTCAATGTTTGGCGGAGCTGGTGGATTCGATCGTTCCGGGCAGAGCAGAAGTAACGCCGCTCGCGCGCAAAAAGGACAAGATGTGGAAATAGAGTTCCCAATTTTTCTTGAAGAGACTTTAGTTGATACCGTGAAGCCTGTTGAGTTTATGTTACCGCAGCGAGACAGCAGTGGCCGTGTCACTGAACTTAAAAAATCACTTAAAGTGAAAATTCCTGCAGGCTCAGTAAATGGCGAACGAATTCGACTAAAAGGGCAAGGCGGATTAGGGTCAGCGAATGGGCAAAATGGCGACTTGTATTTACAAATTAGTTTAGTGCCTCACCCATTATTTGATGTTGAGGGTCATAACCTAAATATAGTTGTCCCTCTTGCACCATGGGAAGCGGCTCTTGGTACAAAGCTAAATTTACCTACGTTGACAGGTAATATCCAATTAACTATTCCTTCTAATAGTCAGTCTGGTCAACGCTTACGTATTAAAGGTAAGGGGTTAATGAGTAAAAAAGCTAAAGGTGACTTATTTGCTGTGCTTAAAATTGTTAATCCAGCATCTGTTGATGATACCAGTAAAAAACTTTGGGAAGAATTAGCCGAAAAAGCTCACTTTGATCCCCGTAATAACTGGAGCAAGCCATAATGCAAATTATCGTGACACAAAAAGACGATTTACTTACTAGCAAAGAGCTATGTTTGAGCAGTGGTATTAGCGAAGCAATTTTATATGAGCTAGTTGAGCATAATATTGCGGTTCCAATTGAGGGGGATCATGTTACGCAGTGGCAATTTACGGTATCTGCAGTGACCTTAGTTAAAAAAGCGGCCCGTATCCAACATGACTTTTCGTTAGATTGGTCGGCAATAGCTTTAGTTTTACAATTGCTGGGTGAGCGTGATGAGTTGATTTTCGAAAACGAAATGTTAAAGCGACATTTGAGTCGATTTAAGCACTTGGAATAAAATAAGCCCTAGGCTTATTTACTCTTTGATAAGTGGGCGCTAGCTCTCAAAAACCAATATGACTACTTTGATTTATTCTTATTTTTAATTCGGATAAATCGTTTTAGTCGTATATTTTGAATAAGTAGTAATATTCCACTTAAACAAAAAAGTACACTGGTTGCTGAAAAGCTAATAAGCAGTGGATTATTAAAATTCTCTCGCTCATCGTAATCCATAATATGTAACATCCAAAAAAAGTCGAATATTCGCCATAGCGTGCTGCGAACGGTGACAACTTTGCCGTTATTTTCTGACAAGTACAGTGTTGTGTTAAATGTGTCGTCAAATTGGACCTGCCATACATTGGTTTTATATCCGACTTCCCGCGTACCTTGCTTTAGTAGTACAGCGCTTGTTACTTGAGCGTCAATAAGTAAGTGTGCTTTAGCATTTGCGGTAATTTGTATTTTAGTTGGCGGCTCAAATGGTCGGCCTGTTATGCCATTGAAGCTTTGCTGCTCGTTATTACTAAAGACAGTAATAAGTGGTGTAGTTAAGAAGTTCTCAAAAATTATTTGTGTTGGATTAACCACCTGAGAGGCAATATCGTCAAGGGAGGCAACATAATCAGCCTGCGTAAATGGGTTATTAAGAGTACGTGTTGCAAGATGCTCCCCATGAACTTTATCAAGAGGGATTGCACTCATAATTAAACCACCTAGTAACCATGCTAAAATTTGTAGTGCTAATAAATAACCTAACCATTTATGTAACTTGCGAGCATGCTTAAATATTTTTTTATTCATGTTTTAGTCTTATTATTTTTAGAGGCTAGTTTATTACATTAATAGGATAAGTTACTGCGACATTTTGTCGCAGTTTAAACTATAGCTTACTGTAATCATTTAAAAATAAAAAAGATTACACTTAAATTCCTAACATGACTTATCTGTTTAATTGAGCTAGATGTTTGATATCCAGCTAGCTTTAAATGCTAAAAAATACTTAAAAGCTGCGAAATATCCATATAAAGTGGTTAATAGAGCATAGTTGATTTGGTATAACGGTAAAACTGCGTTAAAGTTTGCAATGAAATTATTAGAGGATAAATACGAAACGATGTCGGAAATTCAATTTTTAAATGTAGATCTTGAGCTTGAATCAAAGCAAGATATTAGTTTGCTAGTGGCGGACTTGAAAAAAGTCGCGACGATTTTACATTATGACAAAGACGAATACCGTCAACTAGCGCGTATTGAAGCTACAGGTGAGGTGAGCACACCTGATAAAGCCATAAACCATATATGTGAGCTTATTGAATCGTGTTCGCGTAATGCGCTAAAGCAATGGTTAAGCTGTTCACGTAGAACGTTTGATATTGGTTTTGAATCAGGGACTTCTCCTAAGTGCTTTAATCAAGCCTTAGATGCAGATACATTATTGCGTATATCTGCGATTGGTGCGGGTATGGAAATTACCATTTACCCAATCGAAAAGTAACTATCTTCGCTCTACGACTGCTGCGGTCATTTTTGATACGCAGCACAGCTCATTGCGGCTATTTGTAATTTTTATTTCCCATACTGAACTACGTTTGCCAATATGAAACGCTCTAGCCGTTGCTGTTAAAGTGCCGTTGCGAGATGCTTTTAAATGACTTGCGCTAATTTCCTGCCCTACACAGTAAAATTTAGTAAAATCGACAACAAAGTTAGCGGCATAGCTGGCAACTGTTTCGGCAAGTACAACGTTAGCACCGCCGTGAACCATGCCCATTGGGTTATGATGCTCAGGAATTGCCGGCATTGTGGCAACCAAATAATCATCGCCAATTTCTGTGACTTCTATCCCCATAGTTTTCATTAATGTTCCTTGGCCATTAATGCCTTGTTCTAACTGCTTGCACAGCTCTAAGGTGATGGGCTGGTACCAAATACTCATAATGTCTCCTTTGCATTTTTAATCATTTATAAACTTAGCTTTAGTTATATCCCTAAAATGTACACAAGTGAAATTACTTTAGCTATTTTAAGGCTTAATTTAAATTTGCGATTTTTATTTAACTGTATATACTCACAGTTAAATGTACTGTATGGAAAACCAGTTGTATGCGACCATTAACGAACCGCCAAGCTCAAATACTCGAACTAATTAAAGTTTTTATTAAAGACACTGGTATGCCTCCTACACGTGCTGAAATAGCGCAAACATTAGGTTTTAAAAGTGCCAATGCTGCTGAAGAACATTTAAAAGCACTTGCTAAAAAAGGCGCAATTAAAATGAAACCAGGTGCAAGCCGTGGTATTCAATTAATTGAAGAAGAAGAGCCAGAACAATTAGGTTTACCGCTTATAGGGCGTGTTGCTGCTGGTTCACCTATTTTGGCGCAAGAGCACGTTGAAAGTCACTGCAAAATCGATCCATTAATGTTTAAACCGGCTGCAGATTTTTTACTACGCGTTAACGGTATGAGCATGAAAGATATTGGTATTATGGATGGTGATTTACTTGCTGTACATCGTACTCAAACCGCTGAAAACGGACAAGTTGTTGTTGCCCGCCTAGACGAAGACGTAACTGTAAAACGTCTTGAGAAAGCGGGTCGTAAAGTATTACTTCATGCTGAAAACGACGATTTTGACTCTATTGAAGTAGATCTTGAGAATGAGTCTTTTAATATTGAAGGCTTAGCCGTTGGCGTTATAAGAAACGCTGATTGGATGTGACTTTAAAAATAGCTTTTAAACAAGCAGTTTTATAAATGCGTACTAACTAGTACGCATTTTGTTTTAAAATTTGTACTAAAAATAGGGCGTAAACAGCCCACTGACTATTTAAGCTGTAAACTTTTTTGCACTTATATTTTCCCCCTCCGAATGCGTTAAACCCCTTTGTTTTGCTCATATTTTGAACTTTCTGTTGCCCAGTTGATTACCGATTTTTTATTAATTATTCAATATCACCTGATTGTTTTTTATACTAAAACTTGCTTGTTGTTCGTTTTTTAGCTAATTGTTAATGTGCTGAGCTAATAATAACTCACAGCTTTTTAGTTTTGAGAACACACAATATACACAAACTCGTTGTTGGCGCAGCAAAACCAATCAATATTAAATGAGATTGGCTAAAAAAATAAAAATAACGAATTGGCGTTTAAGCCGTATGCCTCTTCGCTTTGCATTCGCAATAGCATCAAAGGAGCCGTCACATGGGTAAACTGACCTCTACCTTGTGGCTTATATTATGTGTTTTTTCGCACCCAGTTTTGGCTAACAGCC
Source organism: Pseudoalteromonas sp. SR43-7 (assembly GCF_014163785.1). Lineage (NCBI taxonomy): Bacteria > Pseudomonadati > Pseudomonadota > Gammaproteobacteria > Alteromonadales > Pseudoalteromonadaceae > Pseudoalteromonas > Pseudoalteromonas sp. SR43-7. The sequence continues at coordinate 15,623 of NZ_JACJDY010000020.1, forward strand.
AATACAATATGCGCAAAGGCGTAACCGATATAAGCAATAATGTATATCAGCTGCACATGACCATATTTATAATATGTTGTGTGATTGGGGTGATAGTGTTCGCAATTATGTTTTGGGCACTTATTCATCACCGTAAATCTAAAGGGGCTGTACCTGCCCAATTTCACGAAAGCACTAAAGTAGAAATACTTTGGACTGCAATTCCGTTTGTTATTTTAATTGCTATGGCAGTACCAGCCACTAAAACCCTTATTGCAATGGAAGATGCCAGCAAAGCTGATCTCACTATTAAAATTACGGGTTCGCAATGGAAATGGCATTATGAATATATGGGCGAAGATGTAGAGTTCTACTCTATTTTATCTACCCCGCAAGATGAAATAGCGAATCTTGCAGATAAAAACCCTAACTACTTACTTGAGGTTGATAAGCCTCTTGTACTGCCAATAAATCAAAAAGTACGATTTTTAATGACTTCTGATGATGTTATTCACTCTTGGTGGGTACCTGATTTTGCAGTTAAAAAAGATGCGAACCCCGGCTTTATAAACGAAACATGGACGAACATAAACGAAGAAGGTACTTACCGAGGCCAATGTGCTGAGTTGTGTGGTAAAGACCATGGCTTTATGCCCGTTGTGGTGGTCGCTAAATCTGAAGCTGATTTTAAAACATGGCTTGCAGATGCAAAGCAGGCTAAACAAAAAGCAGCATTAGCAGATGCCGCATTACTTGATAAAACCCTCCCAAAAGAAGAATTAATGACTTTAGGCGAACAAGTATATATGGCTAATTGTGCTGCATGTCATCAACCTACTGGCATGGGGTTACCGGGTGTATTTCCTGCACTTAAAGGCAGCCCGATAGTGCTTGGCGATATAAAAGATCACATTGATGTAGTTATCCATGGACGACCCGGTACGGCAATGCAAGCTTTTGCCAAGCAGTTATCTATAAAGCAATTAGCTGCGGTTATTACTTATAAACGTAATGCGTGGGGTAATGATACGGGTGATGTTATTCAACCGAGTCAAATACAGACAGCACTTGATGCCAAAGTGGAGGCGAACTAATGAGTAGTATAGTAGAACAACCTAACGCCAATGAAGCTCATCATGCTCATCACCCAGCTAAAGGTTTTAAACGCTGGCTTTACACAACTAATCATAAAGATATAGGTAGTTTATATTTAATTTTTTCGCTGACCATGTTCTTAATTGGTGGCGCAATGGCCATGGTGATCAGAGCTGAATTATTTCAACCAGGTTTACAGTTGGTCGACCCTCACTTTTTTAATCAAATGACCACAGTGCATGGTTTAATTATGGTGTTTGGTGCGGTTATGCCCGCCTTTACAGGCCTTGCTAACTGGATGATACCACTTATGATTGGCGCGCCAGATATGGCATTGCCAAGAATGAATAACTGGAGCTTTTGGATTTTACCGTTTGCGTTTTTAATCCTATTGGCATCGTTATTTATGCCTGGTGGGGGTCCTGCATTTGGTTGGACTTTTTATGCACCACTGTCCACAACATACAGTAATGATAATACTGCATTGTTTGTATTTGCCGTACATATTATGGGAATTAGCTCAATAATGGGCGCAATCAATGTGATTGTAACCATAGTGAACTTACGTGCCCCCGGCATGACATGGATGAAGTTGCCCTTATTTGTATGGACGTGGTTAATTACTGCCTTTTTATTAATAGCGGTAATGCCAGTGCTTGCAGGGGCTGTCACTATGGTACTTACCGATAAGTATTTTGCGACCAGCTTTTTTGATGCCGCAGGCGGTGGCGACCCGGTGATGTTCCAACACATTTTTTGGTTTTTTGGTCATCCCGAAGTATACATTATGATTCTTCCTGCCTTTGGCATTATATCTACAATAGTACCTACCTTTTCTCGTAAAAAACTTTTTGGCTATGCCTCAATGGTATACGCCACATCCTCCATAGCACTATTGAGCTTTATTGTATGGGCTCATCATATGTTTACTACTGGGATGCCGGTAGCTGGCGAGTTGTTTTTTATGTACGCGACCATGCTTATATCGGTACCTACAGGAGTAAAAGTATTTAATTGGGTTGCCACAATGTGGAAAGGCTCAATAACTTTTGAAGTGCCAATGCTTTTTAGTATTGCGTTTATTGTGCTGTTTACCTTGGGTGGTTTTTCGGGATTGATGCTGGCAATTACACCTGCTGACTTTCAGTATCACGATACTTATTTTGTAGTGGCGCACTTTCATTATGTATTAGTAACAGGGGCTGTATTTTCGATAATGGCAGGTGCTTATTATTGGCTGCCTAAGTGGACGGGCAATATGTTTAATATCACATTGGCTAAATGGCATTTTTGGCTATCGCTGGTGAGCGTGAACGTACTGTTTTTTCCTATGCATTTTGTAGGGCTTGCCGGTATGCCGCGTCGAATTCCCGATTATGCTCTTCAATTTGCCGACTTTAACGCAATCATAAGTATTGGTGGGTTTGCCTTTGGTTTATCGCAATTGTTGTTTGTAGCTGTGGTAATTAAATGTGCGCGTGGCGGTGATAAAGTGCCTGCAAAAGTATGGGAAGGAGCAGAAGGTCTTGAGTGGGAAGTTGACTCTCCAGCGCCATATCATACTTTTTCTACGCCGCCGGTAATTAAGTAATGACACACGCACCGCTACTCAAACGTTTGGTACTTATTTGCATAGGCATGTTTGCCTTTGCCTTTGCTTTAGTACCTTTGTATGACGTGTTTTGTGATGTAACAGGGCTTAATGGAAAGCCTTCGCTTGAGCAAGCAGAACAAAGTACACAAATAGTACAAAACCGAGAAGTCGGCGTTAGCTTTACTACTCACGCACAAAGTGGTGCACCGTTTGAAGTTAAATCAAAAGAATACAGTGTAGTGGTAAAACCCGGTGCAATGCGTGAAGTAATGTTTAGTGCAAAAAATAACAGCAACCTAGATAAAGTAATGCAGGCTGTACCATCAGTCTCACCAGGTAAAGCGGCAAAGTATTTACATAAAATAGCCTGTTTTTGCTTTGATCAGCAACCTCTAAAAGCAGGGGAAGAGCTTGAATTTAAATTGCTTTTTTATGTTGATACCGCACTGCCAAGCGACATTGAAGAATTAACTTTATCTTATACCGTATTTGATATTAGTGAACAGCTGGTGGCAAGTAATAACTAGCTTTTTAAACTAGTGTGAAACTAGGAGTAAATAAAATGAATCAAGAATCTGAGCATTATTACGTACCAGAGCAAAGCCCGTGGCCTATTGTAGGTGCTGTTGCATTGTTTTTTATTGCAGTAGGGGCAGGCTTGACTGTTATGAGTGTAGGTAAAGAAGGTGGTAGCGGGGTTTATCTGCTTTATGCCGGTATTGCTGTGCTTGTGTATATGCTGTTTAGCTGGTTTAAAAATGTAATTAGTGAATCGGACCAAGGTTTGTACTCAGCACAAATGGATCGCTCTTTTAGACAAGGTATGAGCTGGTTTATTTTTTCTGAAGTTATGTTTTTTATGGCCTTTTTTGGTGCGCTTTTTTATGCACGCGTATTGTCGGTACCTTGGCTTGGAGGTGCAGGCAATAATGCAATGACTAACGAAGTATTATGGCCTACTTTTGAAGCCGTTTGGCCGCTTGTTTCAACACCTGCTGGCGAAACTACTCAAGCTATGGGCTGGCAAGGCTTACCACTTATAAATACCTTAATACTGCTTACCTCCTCAGTTACTTTACATTTTGCCCACGTAGCGATGGAAAACAATAAACGCACTCCACTTAAGGTTTTTTTAGGCGCTACTATTTTATTGGGCGTTTGCTTTTTAGGGCTGCAAGTTGAGGAGTACATGCATGCATATAATGACCTTAATCTAACGCTAGATGCGGGTATTTACGGTAATACGTTCTTTTTATTGACTGGTTTTCATGGCATGCATGTAACGCTAGGAACCGTACTTTTATTTGTAATATTTTTACGGATATTAAAAGGGCACTTTACTAAAGATAAGCACTTTGCTTTTCAAGCAGCTGCTTGGTATTGGCACTTTGTTGATGTGGTGTGGCTGTGTTTGTTTGTATTTGTATATGTGCTGTAGCGTTTATTGGCGAATTATTTGCTTTAATAAAACCAAGTTTAAGCGCTGCAATAACAACAACTAAAACAACGATCGAAAACAATACGCGACGACCTAAAAAGTGAGACATAGGTCGTCCCCCTGTTTTCCCTGACACCATAATAAACAATGCTCTAAATAAGTTAAAAAGTATAAATATTAACAACAGTACGATAATAATTTTAATAATCACTGAGTTGACCCTTTATGCAGTTAGTTTTATGGCACAAACAAAAGCTTAGCTCACTAATCACACTTTGTATGGTTGTGGTTGTTGTACTTGTGTGTGTGCGATTAGGGTTTTGGCAGTTGGAGCGAGGTGAGCAAAAGCAGCAACAACTAACCGCCATAGCTAAGCAACAGACTCGTGGTGTGATGAGCTGGTCTCAATTACTTAACTTGCCTGATAGCTGGAACAAAACTGGTGTATTGGTTGAGTTAAAAGGGCGGTTTGTACAAAACCAATATTGGCTTTTAGATAATCAAGTTTATAACGGACAAGTAGGGTACGACTTACTTGCTTTACTAAAGCCAGACACCGAAGAAAAAGTGATTTTAGTTAATTTAGGATGGGTAAAAGCGCCTATATCTAGAGATGCACTGCCAAAGGTTGCTCTGCCTACAGGTGTTTTTATTCTTAAAGCGCAAATAAAAGAAAATAACTTAAGTAGCTTTACGCTTGAAGATAAAACTACAAATAACGACTTACCTACAAGAATCCAATCTATCGACTTGAATATGCTGAGCACTCAAAGCCAGCAATCATTAATTAATTTTATGGCTTACAGACAAGGTACTGGTGATGAGATTGCAACACCTCATTATGAGGCCGTTGTTATGAGCCCTCAAAAGCATAATGCCTACGCTTTGCAATGGTTTTTAATTGCTATTGCATGTGCTGTTGTGGCTATTTTTGCGAGTAAAAAAAGGACACATAATGAAAAATAATCCCCTATTGTTGTTTGTGGGTTGCTGCGCTATCCCATTAATTTTGGCATATGGCGCATTAAAGTTTGATTGGTTGCCTACTGCAATTACTAATAATGGCGAGTTTTTAAGCCAAGAAATAAAACTTAAAAATTGGCCGAAAAATAATCCCAAACAATGGACTATCGCACTTAATTATTCAAACGAATGTAACACCCCATGCAGCGAACAACTCAATGCACTTAATAACTTATATGTGGCACTTGGTAAAAACCAAGGCAAGGTTGATATGGCTGTAATGGGAAGTCCCGACAATAAAAATCTACCATGGAAAATTATTACCGAGCAACAGAGTTTAAATCCTGCAAGTTTATATTTAATTGATCATATGGGGTTAGTGGTACTTGAATATCCCTTTAAGGTCGAGCCACAAGAAAACCGTTTAGTACAAAAAGGGTTATTAAAAGATCTAAAAAAATTACTTAACTATTCTCGTTCTAGCTAACTAAGTTGAGCTTAAGTTGGAGTATCTGATGTATAAAAATTATAAAAACTTAGTATTAATAACAGGATTACTCGCTTTGATTGTAGTTGCTTTAGGTGCGTACACCCGCTTAAGTGATGCAGGATTAGGGTGCCCCGATTGGCCAGGTTGTTATGGCTTTTTAACGGTACCTAAGCATGAGGCTGACATAGCCTTAGCAACTCAAAGCTACCCCGATATGATGTTCGAAACCGCAAAAGCGTGGAAAGAAATGATTCATCGCTACTTTGCAGGTGCTTTAGGTTTACTTATTTTAGGTTTATTTGTGTTGGCTTTTTTAAAACGCCAATATCCAACTACGCCAGTTAAATTGCCTTTGGCTTTACTTCTACTAGTGGTGTTTCAGGCTGCCCTTGGTATGTGGACAGTAACCATGAACCTTCAGCCGCTTATTGTAATGGGGCACTTATTAGGTGGCTTTAGTATTTTGTCACTTATAACGCTTTTATATTTACGGCTAACCGCAAAACCTATTATGGGTGGTGATAGCGGCGCAAAACGCTATTTTGGTTTAAGTTTAGTAGCGCTCAGTGTATTAATTATCCAAATTGCACTTGGTGGTTGGCTGGCTGCAAATTACGCCGCTCCTCATTGTAGTGGTTTGCCATTGTGTAATTACGCACAACCGTTTTCATTGAGTAGCGTATTTCAATTACCACTTGAGCACAGTAATTATGAGTTTGGTGTGTTATCGCAGCAAGCGCGTATGTCTATTCATTTATTACACCGCATTTGGGCACTGGTTACTTGCATCGTTCTGGCGCTAATTATGTGGAAAATATACAGCCAAGCGTACTCTAAAAAAATTAAAAATTGCGTGGTGAGTGTATTACTTGTTCTGCTTTGCCAAATTAGCTTAGGGCTTATTTTAGTACATTGGCATATTCCGTTGGGAGTTGCATTGGCGCATAACTTGATGGCTGCCATACTATTATTAAGCATGGTTAGGTTGTGTTATTACCTAAAATCACGCACATAAAGGGGAAATATAATGGCACTTATAATTGATAAAAAAATACTGCTACCCGTTAATGCTCAATCGCTAATTTCGCGTACTCATAATTTGCTGCAAGACTACTTAGCAATTAGTAAATTTAAAGTGGTAGCCATGCTGGTACTAACAGCTTGGGTTGGTTTAGCGCTGGCTCCTGATGTAGGGCGAGGTATGGCTGTACAGTTTATTAGCTTGTTAGGTATAGGGCTACTTTCTGCTGCTGCAGCGGTTATTAATCATGTGGTTGATAGTGAGATAGACTCAAAAATGGCAAGGACTCGTCATCGCCCTGTGGCTAAAGGGCGTTTAAGTAAAACACATGCGCTTAGTTTTGCAGCTGTTATTGGGGTTGCGGGTTTTATTATGCTGATGGTGTGCGCTAATACCTTAACCGCTATATTAACGTTATTTGCATTGGTAGGTTATGCATTTGTTTATACATCATTTTTAAAGCGTGCAACGCCGCAAAATATTGTTATAGGTGGGTTGGCTGGCGCAATGCCTCCATTATTAGGTTGGGTGTCAGAAACAAACCAAATGGCAGCAGCCCCTTGGTTACTCGTAATGATAATATTTACCTGGACCCCACCACACTTTTGGGCGCTGGCTATAGCACGAAAAAGTGATTATGAACGCGCTAAAATTCCTATGTTACCAGTAACCCATGGAATCGACTTTTGTAAAACGTGCGTCGTTGCCTACTCCGTTTTACTCGCTGTAGTTTGCGTATTACCTTATTTAATTGGTATGTCTGGATTAATATATTTAATAGGTGCGTGTGTATTAAATGCAGTGTTTATATATAAAGCCGTCAAATTAAAAATTGCTGGAAATGATGAGACTGCAATGGACTTATTCCGTTTTTCGATTATTCATTTAATGGTACTCTTTGTAATCTTATTTATAGATAAATGGCTCCCTTTATGAAGCAGTTATGGCTTGGATTAATTGTTGTTTTAGTTTTGTTTTTATCAGCATGTTCAAATGAAAATAGTCCGCCAGATGTAGATGCATTAGTTTACGAAAATGCAAAGCCACTGTCTGATTTTACGCTAAACGATCAGCGCGGCGAATTAGTGACTAAGCAACAATTTGTAGGACAGTGGAATTTAGTATTTTTAGGCTATACAAGCTGTCCAGATATTTGTCCATTAACACTTGCTAAGTTAAATGCTGTTTATAAAAACTTACAAGCAGATTATCCGTTGCAAATTTGGTTTTTATCGGTTGATCCAAAACGCGATACACCAGCTAAACGAAAGCAATATATAGATTACTTTAATCCTGATTTTTTAGCTGTATCAGGGGAACATAAACACCTTTTTCCTGTTGTTAGAGAGCTTGGTTTAATTTACGCGATTAGCGATAGTAGTGAATCAGAATATGCAGTTGATCATAGTGCTTCGGTCGCTATGGTTGATCAAAATGGAGCGGTTAGAGCTATTTTTAAACCAGAATTTAAACAAGGTAGTGTGCCATTAATTAATGCGACGATTTTAACGCAAGAGTTTAAAAAAATAGCCGATTACTACAAAAACTAGTTTTTACTTTTTACCAATTTGAAAGGAGCTTTAGGCTCCTTTTTTTGTTTTTTAACGATGATTTAAATTTAATTAAGCATTTTATGGCAATTTTAATAACTAGGGCTAAGCTTTTGTTATGAATTGAATTGACAGGGAATGCACCTACTAAATGCTAAAACTTCCAAGCGAACTTGCTATTACGCAAGTTGAAACACTACATCAAGATTTACTGCACGAACTCAATAGCAACGATGATATCTGTCTTGATATTAACGATGTGATTTCTGCTGATACTGCCTCAATTCAACTTTTATGCGCCTTACAAAAACACCTACTTACCATACAGCACAAAATCATTTGGGTAGGCAGTAGCGAGGCCTTAACACATACAATCAATAAACTTGGCTTAAGCCAATACTTAACAACCGAAAGTAAAAGTTAGGGGTATATATGAAAAGAATTTTAGCGGTTGATGACTCAGCATCGATGCGTCAAATGGTGAGCTTTACATTAAAAACCGCAGGGTTTGATGTAACCGAAGCTAAAGATGGCAGTGAAGCTCTCGCTATTGCCAAGCAGCAAGACTTTGATGCCGTGATCTCAGATGTAAACATGCCAATAATGGATGGAATTACATTAATACGAGAGCTGCGTACTTTGCCTCGTTATAAATTTACACCATTACTGATGCTTACAACTGAGTCGGGTTTAGAAAAAAAAGTAGAAGGTAAAGCTGCTGGGGCAACAGGCTGGATTGTTAAACCATTTAATCCCGATCAGCTACTAGCGGTAATTAAAAAAGTTATTCGCTAAGGAGCGCAGTGTGAGTATAGATTTAAGTCAATTTTTTGAAGTTTTCTTTGAAGAGAGTTTTGAAGGCCTAGATACTATGGAGGCTGAGCTATTAAACTTAGTGCCAGGTGAGGAAGATTTAGAAACTATCAACACTATTTTTAGAGCTGCTCACTCAATAAAAGGAGGCAGTGGGACATTTGGTTTTAGCTCCGTTGCTGACTTTACTCATGTACTTGAAACATTACTAGATCAAATTCGCCAAGGTGAACGAGAACTTAGTACCGAGCATGTTAATTTATTACTCAAAGCTGTGGATTGCTTACGCGCTTTACTTGCTGCACTTCAAGGTGAACAAGAGCCAGATTTAACCGAAGCAGATTTGTTAAAAGTACAATTTGAACATGTACTTGGAATGAAAAATGAAACACATGAGAATAAACCTCAAAGCTGTGAAGAGCAAACAAGTAGTAATACCTATCAAATAGACTTTAAACCTCATCATCATTTATTTAAAACAGGAAACGAGCCACTGTATATGATCAGTGAGCTTGAAGAGCTAGGTGAGTTAGAAACCACAGTATTTTACGATGAAGTTCCAGAAATCAACGATTTAAGTAGTGATGAATGTTTTTTACATTGGCGCTTTTTTTTAAGCACTAGCCATGATGAAAAAGCCATAAAAGAAGTGTTTGAATGGGTTGAAGATGATGCCGACATAAAAGTGGAATTATGTGGAGGCTTATTTGGCAATGATGAGCCAATACAACCTAATCAAGATGAGATATCTAAAGCTGTTGAGCTTGAAGAACCCGATTCAATAAAAGTAGCTGAGTTACCAAGTAAGCCACAGCAACCCGTTGCTAATAAAGATAAAAAACCTGCAAGTACACCAGAGTCTACCTCTATTCGTGTTGGCATTGATAAAGTTGATTCGTTAATAAATATGGTTGGTGAACTTGTTATTACACAAGCCATGCTAAATCAACTCAGCGAACAAGAAATCACACCAGCCACAATTACTTTACTGCAGGAAGGCTTAGCACAACTTGCACATAATACGCGTGATTTACAAGAAAATGTGATGCGTATTCGTATGCTCCCAATTAATTTTGTATTTAGTCGTTTTCCTCGATTAGTGCGAGATATAGCGCAAAAGCTAAATAAGCAGGTTGAGCTAAAGCTGATTGGAGAGCAAACCGAGCTTGATAAAACAGTAATGGAAAAAATATCTGACCCTATGGTGCATTTAGTAAGGAACTCACTTGATCATGGGTTAGAGACTGTTGAGCAAAGACTGGCGGCAGGTAAAGCTCCCGTTGGCACGGTAACCTTAAATGCATTTCATCAGGGTGGAAACATCGTTATTGAAATAATGGATGATGGGCAAGGGTTAAATACAAAAAAAATAAAAGAAAAAGCCATCGCTAACGAATTAATCTCAGCTGATAACCATCTCAGTGACGATGAAATAAATGAGCTTATTTTTATGCCCGGCTTTTCGACAATGGATGAGGTAAGTGACTTATCTGGACGTGGAGTTGGGATGGATGTTGTTAAGCGAAATATCCAATCATTAAATGGGTCAGTGGAAGTAACCTCAGCGCCCGGTGTTGGTTCTACGTTTACTATTAGATTACCCCTTACTCTCGCTATTTTAGATGGGCAATTAGTTAAGGTGGCTCAGCATACTTATATTATTCCGCTCATTTCTATTGTGGAGTCACTGCAAATTGATATTGCAAAAGTGAGTCGAGTGGGTAAAAGCCTTGATGTATTGAGGCTTCGAGACGAATACATTCCTATTTTAAGGCTTTACGATATTTTTAATCATAAAAATGCTATTGAATCACTCGATAAAACGCTGCTTGTTGTTGTAGAAACAGATAACCAAAAGGTGGGTTTATTAGTTGATGATTTACTGTCTCAACAGCAGGTTGTTATTAAAAGTTTAGAGGCAAACTACCATAAAGTGGATGGCGTATCGGGTGCTACCATTTTAGGAGATGGACGTGTATCGCTGATTGTGGACATTAGCGGCTTAATAAAGCTCTCAGGCTTAAAAAAGCCAGGTAGCCAAGAACTAACTATTGAAACGCAAGCCACTTTGGAGGCGTTATGAGCTCAGATCAAAGCCAGTTAAGTAACCAATTAAATCTTCAGCAACAGCAAGGTGTAAAACAGTTTTTAACTTTTATTATGGCTGATGAAGAATATGGCGTTGATATTTTAACAGTACAAGAAATCCGCAGCTGGGAAGAAATTACAGTACTGCCCAATGCACCTGAATTTGTAAAAGGCGTTATTAATTTACGCGGAACAATAGTGCCAATTATTGATTTACGGTTGCGCTTTGGATTACCAAGTGTCGATTATGGACCATTAACGGTGGTTATCGTTGTCAAAATAGAATTTGAACTAGGTAGTAAAATTATAGGTGTTGCTGTTGATGCCGTTTCTGATGTTTACAGTATTGCGGAGCAAGATGCGAAAGCGGTTCCTAGTTTGTCTGAATCGAGTAATTGTGAATATGTAGCTGGGTTGGTGAATGTTGGTGAAAAAATGGTAGCGCTAATTGACCTGCAAAAAACAATGAATATTTAGCAAATAGAAACTAAATGAATAATAAACTTAAAGGTGGTGATGAGCATGGGATGGTTTAGTAATCCAAAGCAGTCAAAATCAAGTAATGATTTAATTGTAGACGCATTGAATAAATCATTAGCGGTGATTGAATTTGAACCTAACGGAAAAATAATTACTGCAAATATGAATTTTCTAAACGCGATGGGCTATCGTCTTGAGGAGGTTCAAGGCCAGCATCACTCGATGTTTGTTGACCCAGATGAAGCTCAGGGCAACGATTATAAGAACTTTTGGCAACGCCTGCGTAATGGCGAGTTTATCTCAGATGAGTTTAAGCGTAATGCAAAAGGTGGAGCTGAGGTATGGATCCAAGCAACTTATAACCCAATTGTTGATGAGCAAGGGCAAGTATTAAAAGTAGTTAAGTTTGCCACCGACGTGACCGAGCAAAAGTTAATAGCAGCAGAAGCTTCAGGGCAAATTAGTGCTATAAGTAAATCTCAAGCGGTTATCGAATTTAATTTAGATGGCACTATTATTGATGCCAATGATAACTTTTTAAATGCGCTTGGCTATCAACTTAGCGAGATTAAAGGCCAGCACCATAGGCTTTTTATTGATCCCGAACTTGCAAATAGTATCGAATATAAAGAATTTTGGGCCAAACTAGGTCGCGGTGAATTTGATTCAGGGGAATATTTAAGAATAGGAAAGCAGGGTCAGGAGGTTTGGATTCAAGCATCTTATAATCCAATTTATGATATGAACGGCAAGCCGTTTAAAGTGATTAAATATGCATCTGATATTACTGAACAAAAAGAGCTTGAAAAAGCATCTCGCAAAGCAGCCGATTTAGCAAATGCGCTTAAAGTTTGCCAAGCAAACGTAATGATTGCTGATGAAAACCTTAATATAGTATTTGTGAACGACCGTGTTCAGCAAATGCTAAAAGTCCGCGAAAAAGAATTACAAACCGTATTGCCAAGCTTTTCTGTTGATAATTTAATTGGCACCTGTGTTGATGATTTTCATAAGCACCCTAGTCATCAACGTGATTTATTAAAAAACCTAGATAAGCCCTATAAAGCCGAGCTACTGTTAGCAGGTGTCACTTTTACCTTGATTGCTTCACCTTGGATCAGTCAAGACGGAAAGCATTTAGGCACCATTGTTGAGTGGGAAGATAGAACCAATGAAGTTGCGCTTGAAAAAGAAATCGCTGAGCTTATTGGCGCTGCAGGTAATGGGGAATTAGATACAAGAGTTGCGGAAGATGGGAAGGAAGGGTTCTTTTTACGTTTGGCTCAAGGGTTAAATAGCTTAGTTAAAATAGTTGATGATGCCGTTGCCGACACTGGCAATATGCTCGATGCGATGGCAAGTGGTGATTTATCAAAACGTATTGAACAAGAATACAAAGGTTCATTTGATAAACTTAAACGCGACGCAAATGCAACGGCAGATAAATTAACAGAAGTGATTAATCGCATAAATTCATCGGCAACGTTAGTAGCCAGTGGTGCAGAAGAAATTTCTCAAGGTAATGCTGATTTAAGCCAACGTACAGAAGAGCAAGCCTCGTCACTTGAAGAAACAGCGTCAAGTATGGAAGAGATGACCAGTACCGTTCGTCAAAATGCTGATAACGCAAAAGTAGCGAACGATCTAGCAGAAGAAACCTGTGAAAAAGCAATTCAAGGTGGTGAAGTTGTTAATAAAGCTGTTACGAGCATGTCGGCAATTAATGAGTCGAGCAAAAAAATTGCAGATATTATCGGTGTCATCGATGAAATCGCGTTTCAAACTAATTTATTAGCGCTTAATGCTGCAGTAGAAGCTGCAAGAGCCGGTGAGCAAGGTCGAGGCTTTGCAGTTGTTGCAGGTGAGGTTCGTAACTTAGCGCAGCGCTCTGCGGGCGCAGCGAAAGAAATTAAAGAGTTAATACGAGATAGTGTAGGCAAAGTAGCTGATGGCTCTCAATTAGTTAATGAGTCGGGCGCTACACTTAAAGAGATTGTTGTGTCAGTGCAAAGAGTGACGCAAATGATTTCTGATATTACAGAGGCATCTGAAGAGCAAAGTGCAGGTATTGAACAAGTTAATAAAGCTATTTCTCAAATGGACGAAATGACGCAACAAAATGCCGCTCTAGTAGAGCAAGCCTCTGCTGCTGGTGAGTCTATGGCTGAGCAAGCTAATGAGATGCGCCGATTACTTAACTTTTTCTCAGTAGATCAGCAAGAGATGATAATGATGTCATCAACTATGCGAACCCCTGAACTATCTCATGAGCCGCAAAGTCGTTTTGTGAGTAATAAGCCCAGGGGCGATAACTTTGTAGACTCAGCTGATGAGTGGGAAGAGTTTTAATATTTAGCCTTTTTATGCCTCGTCTAATAAATAGTTACAGCGAGGCACTACTTGTTAGCGTTAGGTTTAATTGAGAGCGAACAATGAAAGAGTTTTTGTGTACCGACCGCGACTTTAAGGAAATTGCCAGCTTAGTTTACAGCGCATGTGGAATTGTATTAGGGGATCATAAGCGAGAGATGGTTTATTCACGCTTAGCAAGACGTATTAGGGAGCGTAAATTAACTGATTTTAAAGCTTACTTAGAGTATCTGAATAGTCATAAAGATCAGGAATTTGATGCCTTTATTAATGCAATAACAACGAACTTAACGTCTTTTTTTCGTGAAATACATCACTTTGAATTTATAAAAACTGAGCTTGTACCTGCTCTTTTAAAGGCAAATAAAAACAGTAAACGAGTAAGAATCTGGTCTGCAGGTTGCTCCACAGGGGAAGAGCCCTACAGCTTGGCGATGACTTTAAATAATGCATTTCCGAGCAATTGGGATGTAAAAATACTAGCAACCGATTTAGATTCTAATGTATTGGCAAAAGCACAAAAAGGTATTTACACCGCAGCGAATGTTAACGGCTTAGATGACGTGCAACTTAAGCGTTGGTTTTTAAAAAGTAAAGACGGTGAAAACTATAAAGTTAGAGATAAACTAAAAGAGTCTATTTCTTTCAAGCGTTTAAACTTATTGCAAGATTGGCCAATGAAAGGATCATTTGATCTTATTTTATGTCGTAATGTTGTTATTTACTTTGATAAAGAAACAAAAGATCAGCTTTTTAAGCGCTACGCCAATATATTAAATGAACAAGGTTATTTGTTTTTAGGCCACTCAGAAAGTATGGGTAAAGAGCATTCGCAATTCAAAAATTTAGGGAAAACTATGTACCAAAAGGGACAAAATGCACGCTGAGTTTAGGCCGGTATTACCTAACTTTGAACATATTAAACGATACTGGGATTCGGGCCGAGGTAGCGTTGTTGCTAAAGTACTTCCGGGTGAGTTTTATGTTTCTAAAAATAATGAACTGATCTCTACAGTTCTGGGTTCGTGTATTGCGGCTTGTGTATACGATGAAGTACTTGGTATTGGCGGGATGAATCACTTTATGTTACCAATTCAAAAGGGAGTAGAACTTAAAAATGCGCATAGTTTAAGTTGTCGGTACGGTAATTGGGCTATGGAGTATCTTATAAACGAAGTTTTAAAAAATGGCGCGTCTCGGTGTAACCTAAAAGTAAAACTTTTTGGCGGGGGGAAAATTATTAGTGCGATGACTGATATAGGGCTGGGTAATATTAGTTTTGCAGCAGCGTATATTAAAGAAGAGGCATTAAATCTAGTTGCCCACGATATGGGTGGACCATGGCCACGAAAAATATTTTTTCATCCGAACACCGGTAAAGTTCATATGAAAAAACTTAAAAACCTACATAATAATACGATTGAAAAACGCGAAGTCCGTTACTTACAAAACCTTAAAAAGCAAGAAGTAGTAACCGATATAGAGCTGTTTTAGGAGTATGCATGATTAAAGTATTAATAATTGACGACTCCCCTTTGATTAGGCGTTTACTCACTGAAATATTACAACAAGCTAAAGACATTACAGTAGTGGGGAGCGCAGAGGATCCCTATGAAGCTCGCGAAATGATAAAAAAACTCAGTCCTGATGTATTAACGCTCGACGTAGAAATGCCAAAAATGGATGGTATTAGTTTTTTAAAAAATTTAATGCGATTAAGGCCAATGCCAGTCGTGATGATTTCAACTCTGACGCAAAAAGGCTCTCCTATTACACTCGAAGCACTCGAATTAGGGGCTGTTGATTTTATAGCTAAGCCTACTAATAACGTAAGAGAGCAATTGAGCCAATATGCATCACTTGTCCAACAAAAGGTGCGAATAGCTGCTGGAGCAAGAGTAAGAAGCTATAAAAAAACGGTCGTAACAAATGAGCCTATTAATACTCATTCTCAGTTTTTACTTAATAAAGTAATAGCGGTAGGTGCTTCAACGGGAGGGACTGAGGCTATAAAAGAAGTACTTATTAAAATGCCACAAAATTGCCCGCCCATTGTAATTACTCAGCATATTCCTCCTGTGTTTAGCGCTTCATTTGCTGAGCGAATGAATCGTACATGCACGATAAATGTGAAAGAGGCTGAACATGGCGATAAGCTTAGCGCGGGCTGGGCTTATATAGCACCGGGTGGGTTTCATTTAAGTATTAAAAAACGAGGTGTTAGCTTGTATTGCCAGCTTGATGATGGCGAGCCGGTGAACAGACATAAACCTGCGGTAGATGTGTTGTTTAACTCATTAGTCGAAACTGGGGCTAAAAACGTAGTTGCAGCCATACTAACAGGAATGGGGAGTGATGGCGCAAAAGGGTTGCTTGCACTAAAACAAAGCGGAGCATATACCTTGGCTCAAGATGAGTACTCGTCTGTGGTATGGGGTATGCCTAAGGCTGCTGCTGAGCTAAATGCAGCTAACGAGATAGTTGCGCTGGATAAAGTAACCCAGCGGCTTTTACATCAGGCCGTTAAGGTTTAGATGCTTCAATTACCCAAGGCTGCGAAAACCAAAAGTAATCACCAGGGCTTGAAATAGAAGGGGCCGTGCAATTAAAACGAGAACGCCCTTTATTAAGCACCTTTGGTGAGGTGATTTCGACAGTATCTTTAGTTATCCATTTTAAATCTGCTTGGCCTACGCTTGATACATAACAGGCAAATTGGCTCTTATGAAAATCACCCATCTTAAATTCCATTGTGAGCGTGGGTGGATTTTGCTGTGTAACGCTATCTTGATAAGTTAAATTGGTGATATTAAACGCGCGTGAGTTGAGCTTAGTAATAAGGGTTTCTAGCTTGCTGTAAAAGCCTGATGCAGGAAAACGCGGCAAGCGGCTAAAATTAGAATCTTTATTTACAGCGCCTGAGTGCTGGCCAATACCCACAAAACCAAGCTCTGTCACGAGTGCTTGCAGCTCGTTATTAAACTCACCATACGGGTATGCTAAGTATTTATAGTCGTGGCCTATTTCTTCTTTTATGCGCTTTTGAGAGCTAAGAATATCTTGCTTAATACGTGATTGCCATTGTGCATCGGTTTCGTTTTCAAGCTTAAGGTGTAAGTAATCATGTTGTCCGCTATGATTGGCTATTAATGCTCCTTTTTTAGATAACTCTTTAAGCTTATCCCACCCCATTACGTAACTCATGCCTTCGTCTATTAATTTAGGGTTTACGAAGATAGTGTACGGGTAGCCAAACTTTTCTAAAATAGGCGCAGCTTGTTCATAGTTATTGTTATAACCATCATCAAAGGTGATGGCGAGTGTTTTATCAGGTAAAGTTTCACCTTGTTGAAGCGCGCTAATTAACTCATTAAGAGGAATAACGTTAAAGTTGTGCTCTTTTAAATAGCTTAAATGCTCCGTAAATGTATTTGCGCTAACGCTCGTGACAGCGGGTAGGGTTTCACTAACATGATGATACTGTAAAATAATGGCTGCTTGAGCCCGTACAGATACACTAATGAGGATAAATAACACTAAATGAAACAATTTCTTATACATAATAAGGCACACCATAAAAGCTTGCTGTTGTTAGCGGGTCCGATGATACTATCAAATATCACAGTGCCGTTGTTAGGAATTGTTGATACTGCTGTAATTGGGCACTTAGGAAGCGCTCATTACTTAGCGGGTATTGCCCTTGGCTCTGCAGTTATATCTATTTTATTTTGGCTTGCTGGCTTTTTAAGAATGAGTACCACGGGGCTCGTGGCACAAGCATACGGAAAAAACGATTTAACCCAACTTGCTGCATTACTTAAACGAAGCCTATTGCTTGCAAGCGCAGTGGCCGTGCTATTAATTGTGTTATCCCCATTAATAAAGCACGCTATAGCTTACCTCTCCGCAGCCAATAGCGACGTACTTAACCAAGCTTATCAGTATTTTAGCATTCGTATTTTTAGTGCTCCAGCAGCATTATGTAATTTAGTGTTACTGGGGTGGATGCTTGGTGTGCATTATGGTCGAGGTCCATTTTATTTATTACTCGTCACTAATATCGTTAATATAGTGCTCGATATTTATTTTGTTGTTTATTTAGATTGGGCAGTTGCAGGCGCTGCATGGGCGTCACTTATTGCTGACTATACAGCACTAGTATTTGCACTGTTTTTAGTGGCTAAACTAGCTAAAAAACAAGACATTGATCTAAATGTACCGAACTGGTTGAGTATTAGCAAAATGGCTGAATTATTGAGTTTGAATAGAGATATATTTATTCGCTCTTTAATACTGCAATTATGCTTTAGTTTTATGACATTTTACGCGGCGCGTATAGGCGAAACCACATTAGCTGCTAATGCTGTTTTACTTAACTTTTTAATGTTGGTGAGCTTTGCTCTTGATGGCGTTGCTTACGCGTCTGAGGCAAAAGTAGGGCAAGCTAAAGGCCAAGGAAGTGTTAAGAATATAGAGCTGTGGGTTAAAATAAGCGTATTTTGGGGTATGCTTTTTGGTGTGTTATATAGCCTATTTTTTGCATTATTTGGCAACACCATAATCAAGCTTTTAACCAATGTGCCAGAGGTTATTCAAGAAGCAACGCATTATTTACCATGGATAGTAGTATTACCAATTTTGGCCATGAGTTGCTTTTTGTTTGATGGTGTTTTTGTAGGGCTTACGCGAGCAAAGAACATGCGTAACAGTATGATACTTTCAGCTGGAGTTGGCTTTTTTGGTGTGTTTTGGGTGTTTATAGACTTGCAAAATAACGGGTTATGGCTGGCTATGAGCTGTTTTATGTTAATGCGGGGGGTTACATTAATAATTAAATATCACCACTTAAAAATAAATAATCAGCTATTAGATTAAATAAATGGTTTATTTCCAGAGATCGGGGTCGTGGTGTTTAGGGCCCATATCTTTTAAAACTTGTGAAAAACGATTAGCAAAAATACCGCAGTAGCCCCAACCGGCAAAAAATAATGCGGGGAGTAAAATTATAACGCCAATTATTTGTAAGCTGTAGTGGGTGTAATACCCAATTGATATGAATATCACGGCTAGCACAAACAGTGCTAAGCCGCGAAAAAAGCGCTTTAAGCTTAGCTTAGGATTGCTCCCTAAACGATAGATAAGCTGCTTTAGCATTTACAAGGCCTAATAGTAAGAGTGATCGCCCGCTTCGTGTTCTGTTATATCAGCAACACCGGTGATTTCTTCAAACTTAGCTATCATTTCTTTTTCAATGCCTTCTTTTAGTGTTACATCGATCATAGAACAACCGTTACAACCACCACCAAACTGAAGTATAGCTATACCTGCAGCTGTAATCTCAACAAGGCTTACTTGACCACCGTGGTTAGCAAGTTGTGGATTTACTTCGGTTTCTAGCATGTGCTGTACACGTTCGTTTAACGATGCATCGTCACCTATTTTACGCGCCTTTGCATTTGGTGCTTTTAGCGTTAACTGAGTACCCATTTTGTCGGTAACAAAATCGATTTCAGCTTCTTCTAAAAATGGAGCACTTTCTGCATCTACTACGGCATCAAAACCGTTAAAGTTTAGGCGAATATCGCTCGCTTCTACAGCGTCTTCTGGACAATAAGACACACCACATTCCGCTTGTGATGAACCAGGGTTTACAACAAACACACGAATATTGGTTTGTTGTGATTGATCTGCTAATAGTTTAGCAAAATGCGCTTGCGCTGTTTCGGAAATAGAAATCATAAAACCATCTATACTTGACTAAATTACTCGGATACTGCGTATCATACTCCGCTCATCGTGTTGCGGCTAGTGTTGAGCGTAAAAAGTTGGCATCTATTTTAAGCAATGGTAGCGTGCAAACAACGAACATTTTTTGAGTGATTTATATGCGTTTGGTATTAACTTTAATGGTGGTGTTGCTTAGCTTTTCAAGTGTAGCTAAGCCACTTTCGTATTATTTTGAACAAGATGTAAAATTTGACCCTTCAATTCCTACTCCTGAGCAAGTACTCGGTTACGAAGTAGGAGAGTGGCACGTGAGACACGATCAGCTCGTACGTTATATGGAAATACTTGCTGATAAAAGCGACCGTATAAATTTTGAAGTGATTGGCCGCACACATGAACAACGCCCCCTTGTCATGCTAACAATTACAGCAGCTGATAAGTTATCAAGCATAGAGCAGACACGCCAAGCTCACTTAGCACGCTTAAGTAACGATGGATCAGATGCTAATTCTACAAAGCAGCCTGCCGTTGTATGGATGGGGTATAGTGTGCATGGTAATGAGTCATCAGGTAGTAACTCATCTTTGCTGGTGGCATATTACTTAGCTGCTGCACAAGGTGCTGAAATAGATGAGCTATTAAACAACACGGTTATTTTACTCGACCCTTCGCTTAATCCTGACGGACTTGCTCGTTTTGCTAACTGGGCCAACAGTAACCGAGGTATGAACTTATCAAGCGACCCTAAAACCCGTGAACATGTTGAAAACTGGCCAAGTAGTCGTACCAATCATTACTGGTTTGATTTAAATCGTGACTGGTTATTACTACAACATCCTGAATCGCGCGCGCGTATTGCTAAATTTCATCAGTGGAAACCAAATGTTTTAACCGATTTTCATGAAATGGGACCAAACAGCAGTTACTTTTTTCAGCCAGGTATCTCTAGTCGTAAGCATCCTATAACACCGGATGAAAATGTAACGTTAACTAAAGCGATTGCTAACTATCACGCAAAAACGTTAGATGAAAACAACGCACTGTACTTTACCGAAGAAAGCTTTGACGACTTCTATTACGGTAAAGGTTCAACCTATCCCGATGTAAATGGTGGTGTAGGTATTTTATTTGAGCAAGCAAGTTCTCGCGGGCATATCCAAGACACCATAAATGGACCTTTGAGCTTTCCCTTTACTATTAAAAATCAACTATTAACGAGTTTATCTACCTTTAAAGCCGCTGTTGATAACCGCCAAGCATTACTTGATTACCAAGCTAAGTTTTATAATCAAGCTACTGATTTAGCCAGTGATGAAAGCTTTGAAGGTTATGTAATTGAGGGCGCGGATGACAACACTCGTATTAAAGATTTTTTAGGGTTGTTAAAACAGCATCAAATAGATGCTTTTTCGCTTACTAAATCACTCAAGGCAAATGGCAACAACTATACAACCAATAGCTACTTTGTGCCCTTAGCCCAGCCACAGTACCGCCTAATAAAAGCTATTTTTAGCGAGCAAAAAAACTTTGCTGATAACACCTTTTATGACGTATCTGGCTGGACTTTAGCGCATGCGTTTAACTTACCTTTTGCAAAAGTAAAAAGCAGTTGGGGTTTAGAGGTTGCAAGTAAACCGTGGCAAAAAGCGGTAAAACCTTCTTTTGCTTCACTTGAGCAAGGCTATGCGTTTGGCTTTTCGTGGGATGATTACCTAGCACCTAAAATGCTAAACAGCCTGTTAAAGCAAGGTATTAAAGCGCGTGTTGCGCTAAGTCCACTAACAGCCAAATCAAACTCAAGTGAAGTAAGCTTTGATGCTGGTAGTATTGTTGTGCCAGCAGGCTTACAAACGAATAATGATTGGGTGGGAATATTAAATAAAGCACAAAACGAGTTTGGAATTGCAATCAAGCCTATTAACTCAGGGCTTACAAGCAAAGGAGCCGATTTAGGGTCTCGTACAATGGCGGTTGTTAGCGAGCCAAAAGTATTATTGGTAGGTGGTAAAGGTGTAAGCCAGTACGAAGCTGGCGAAGTATGGTATTACCTCGATCGCTTTGTAGGTGTTGCGCCAACAATTGTTGAAATGGAGCGTTTAAACTCTATTGAACTCAGTAATTACAGCCATATAGTACTTGCTCATGGTAACTACAATAGCTTATCTGATACCGACAAAGTGGCTATAAAAAGCTGGGTAAGAAAAGGCGGCGTTATTTGGGGCCATAAAGGCGGTGCTAAATTTTTAGCTGATCAGCAATTACTCAAAGCAAGCTATCTATCACGACAAGATGTAGCGAGTGCATTTAAAACGACAGGTTTAAGTTATGGCGATAAGGACCATTTAGCAGGACGTCAACGCATTGCAGGAGCTATTTTTAATACTAATGTAGATTTAACTCACCCACTTACATTTTCACTTAAACGCAATACATTGCCCGTATTCAAAAACAGTACTTGGTTGCTAGAAGCTTCCGATGCGCCATTCGTAAATGTACTTACCTATACTAAAAAGCCATTGTTAGCGGGTTTTACCGATGCTGTTAATGTTGAGCAAGTTGCTGGTGGTGCTGGCTTAATTGCGCACTCATACGGGCGAGGTACAGTGATAGGTATGACCGACGACCCTGTATTTAGAGGTTACTGGTATGGGACTAGTCGACTACTAAGCAACGCTTTATTTTTTGGCCATACGTTTCGTGCAAATGGCGAATAATACCAATTAGCTTAATTAAGTAATCTATTTTGAGGATGGAAAAACGTGTTGATAGCTAGGCAAAAAATTCGCTAATTAGTTGTTCTCGGCAATTGCTCCTGGATTGCTCTACCTTCTGCATCCATGCAGTCGTAAATGAGAATTTTTTAACACAGGTAGCGACACGTTTAGCCCCGCAAAATGATTAAGTATTATTGCGGATTGGTTTAATACTTTTTAATAATTAAATAGGCGTTAAGCAAGTTGTAAAAGCCCACACTTGTTTAGCGCCTGCTTGTTTTAGTGCACTAGTAGCTGCGTTTAATGTTGCCCCTGTCGTCATCACATCATCAACAATAGCGACTGTTTTACCTGCCATGTCTTGTGTACAAATAAAGGCATTTTTTAAGTTTCTTATACGCTTTGCTTTGGATAGCTCCGACTGAGCTTGTGTTTTTTTATCGCGAATAAGAACATTACTTAGTGGGGCGTAATTAGCTAAACAGGGTTGCCATACTTGGCTTACCTGATTAAATCCGCGAGTAATAAAGCGGCTTTTATGAAGAGGTAAAATAATAAAGGTATCTGGCAAATTAGGGCTTTGCTCAAAAAACTGCGTTAACTGTTTTTGTATAATTTGCTGCAATGCCTTTTTATAATGAATTTGATTATTAAATTTTAGCCTTTTAAGCCAATGCTCAAAGGGAGGTTGATAAAAAGCGCATGCAAATAATTTATCAAACTCGCAATTAGGAAACATCTCAATAATATCAGGTCGATGCAATAAGCTCGTATGCTTACTAAAATCAAACAATGGTAAATCTTCAAGGCAATAATCACATAGCCCTAAAGAGGTCGTAATCGAGTTTTGACACTGCACGCAATAAGAGGGAAATAACCAATTTAAAACGGCTTGTTTCACAGACTCGCTCCTTGCATTGCAATCGCCTTTCTAAACGTTATGATGAGCCTAAGTTTGGTAAAGGTTAGGCAAATATGCAAAATGAGTTAGTGTTATTACATGGTTGGGGAATGAATCAGGGCGTATGGCAGTTAGTACAGCCAGAACTTGAGTTTTTATATTCAGGAAATGTACGTAGCCTTGACCTACCTGGGTTTGGTAATAGCGATGTGTGCCCAAGCCCTTATACTTTGCATGATGCAGCAGAAATTTTAAGTAAGCAATTAAAGCCAAAGAGCATTTTAATGGGATGGTCGTTAGGTGGATTATTTGCACTTTATATTGCGAAGCATTGGCCTGAAAAGGTATCTAAAGTTATTTTAATAGCATCGACTCCTTTTTTTGCAGAGGCAGATAATTGGCCTGGAATAAAAGCGAATGTATTGGCGCAGTTTAAAGAGCAATTAGTTAATCATCGAGAAAAAACAATAGAGCGCTTTTTAGCTATTCAAGCAATGGGTAGTGAGTCGGCGCGTGATGATATAAAGCAGCTTAAACAATTACTAAATCAGTACAGCGCACCCCAAAGCGATGCCCTGAGTGCTGGTTTAGATATTTTACAAAACGACGATTTACGTGACTTATTTACTCATTGCCCAGTCCCTATTAGAGGAGTATTTGGCCGCCTTGATGCTTTAGTACCTTATAAAGCTATTAGCAAAATGTCAGCACTAAATGCTGAGTTTGAATATGAAGTACTAGATAAAGCGTCCCATGCACCATTTATTTCTCATAAAAGTGAGCTCTTATCTGTCGTTAAATCAATGCTTTAAAATAGAGCTAAAAATAGCGCTGTTTAAAGCTTTATTTTGAGCAGAACCTGAGCGATAATTAAACAATGTTTATTTGGTGGAGGTTTTAATATGCCAATCGGATCAGTATTTAATAGTGGTATAGAAGGGTTTAACCGAGCTAGCCAAGGTATTGAAAAAGCCAGTGCTGAGATTAACCGTGCCAGTATAGAACAACAAGATGACGCGCAATTAGCGCAGCAACGTCAGCTTACGGCAGCACGCCCTGAAGAAGCGATTACTGCACCAGTAGCACAACCAGCTCGTGTTGATGAAGCGCTTGTTAACTTAAAAGTTGAAGAGTTTAATGCCAAGGCAAATACGCAATCAATTCAAACGGCCGATGATGTACTTGGCACGTTAATCGATATTAAAGTTTAGTATTATGAATATTGTCACGCCATTTCCGTCTATTAATATAAACACCGCAAATGTTTATACGGAAACCGCACGGCGTGACAACCAACTACGCGAAGTTATTCCGGCTCCCGCATCTAGTAGCGCAAGCAACACAGAAACCAAAGCGCAAAGTGATGCTGAAAAAGCAAAATTGCCAGGCAGTAGCGATGGTGCGACGTATAACGCAACGGGAAAAATAGCAGACGAAAAGTCAGTTCAGCAGCGCGATGGAAACCCAGAAAATCCAGAGGGCACTGAGCAAGAAAGTGAAGCAATCGAGAAAAAAGAATCTGAGCAAGAAGAGCTGCAATTAGAACAAGAACAACAACAAATTACAGAGCTAAAAGCACGGGATACTGAAGTACGAATACACGAACAAGCACACGCTTCTGTGGGCGGGCAATATGCTGGCTCGCCAAGCTATGAATATCAACGTGGCCCAGATGGTACTAACTACGCAGTTGGCGGAGAAGTACAAATAGATGTATCAGAAATTCCGGGTGACCCGCAAGCGACTATAGACAAAATGCAAACGGTACGCGCTGCCGCATTAGCGCCTGCAGAGCCTTCGGGAGCTGATCGCTCTATTGCTGCAGATGCTACGCAAAAGCTAGCAGCGGCTCAAGCTGAGCTTGCACAACCTGAAAAAGAAGACGACGAAGACGCAAAAAGTAAACTTGAAGCGTCATTCTCTAGCGATGAAAGCAGCGATACAAAAACAGCTAAAAGTGATGAGCAAACACGTGATGCCGATGTTGAGGCACGGGCGGGGCGTATTGCTAACTTTTATCAAATGGCTACATCGCCAGCGAGCCAAAGTAGTTTTTCAGCGTTAAGTTAATAATTTAGCAAAACATAACCACAAAAAAACCGCTTACGCGGTTTTTTTCGTTTTAGCTTAGTTGTACAAGTATTATTTTTTTACTTTAGCATTAGCGAACGCATCGGCAAATGCATTGCCCATTAACGCATTACCGTTGTCACGTTTAGGCTTTGCAGCGCGAGGTTGCGAATTATTAGCACGTGCATGTGGCTTTTGCGTAGCTGGAGCTGCTGACTTATTACTTGTGTCAATATCGTCATCTAAGCGCATAGTAAAGCTTATGCGTTTACGTGCAGCGTCTACTTCAACAACTTTAACCTTTACAATATCACCAGCTTTAACAACTTCACGCGGATCTGATATAAATTTATTCGTGATTGCTGAAATATGCACTAAACCATCTTGGTGAACACCTACATCAACAAACGCACCAAAATTAGCAACGTTTGAAACCACACCTTCTAAAATCATACCTAGCTTTAGGTCACTAATTTTTTCAACACCGGCTTTAAACTCAGCTGTTTTAAATTCAGGTCGAGGATCTCGACCAGGTTTATCAAGCTCAGTAATAATGTCGGTAACGGTTGGTAAGCCAAACTTTTCGTCAGTGTAATCGTTAGCAGCAAGTTTAGTTAAAAAGTCGCTGTTACCAATTAGGTTACTGACATCTAAGCTATTGCGTTCACAAATGCGTTTAACAACAGGATAAGCTTCAGGGTGTACTGATGAGTTATCTAGTGGATCGCTACCATTGTTAATACGTAAAAAACCAGCCGCTTGTTCAAATGCTTTTGGCCCTAAACGCTCAACCTTTTTAAGCTCACTACGTTTAGTAAATGTGCCGTTAGCATCGCGATAATTAACGATATTTTGCGCTAATGTTTTGTTTAAACCAGATACGCGTGTAAGTAACGGTACCGAGGCCATATTTAAATCTACGCCTACTGAGTTTACACAGTCTTCAACTACTGAA
This sequence comes from Pseudoalteromonas sp. SR43-7, assembly GCF_014163785.1. Lineage (NCBI taxonomy): Bacteria > Pseudomonadati > Pseudomonadota > Gammaproteobacteria > Alteromonadales > Pseudoalteromonadaceae > Pseudoalteromonas > Pseudoalteromonas sp. SR43-7. Next base: position 41,871 of record NZ_JACJDY010000020.1, read on the forward strand.
ATAAGGCTCTGGCCTAATTGGCTTTGCGATACATCATGTTGGTATTGGCCAACACCAATTGATTTTGGCTCAATTTTAACAAGTTCAGCAAGAGGATCTTGAAGGCGGCGCGCAATAGAGACAGCCCCTCGTATAGAAACATCTAAATCTGGAAATTCATTAGCTGCAAATTCAGAAGCTGAGTAAACCGATGCACCTGCTTCGCTAACCATAATTTTACTAAGTTTAAGTTCGCTGTTTGCTTTGATAAGCTCTGCAACCAACTTATCTGATTCGCGTGATGCAGTACCGTTACCAATCGCAATTAGCTCAACTTTATGCTGACGGCAAAGTTGCTCTAACGTACGCACAGATTTATCCCAATGATTTTGTGGTGCATGAGGGAAAATAGTTTGTGTAGCTAGTAATTTACCTGTGCTATCAACAACGGCAATCTTACAGCCAGTACGTAGGCCTGGATCAAGACCTAAAGTAGTACGAGGGCCTGCAGGTGCAGCCATTAATAAATCTTTTAAGTTTTTAGCAAATACATCGATTGCACCGGCTTCTGCTTTTTCGCGCATTGCTGCAAAAAACTCATTCTCTAGGTGTAACCCTAGCTTAACTTTCCACGCCCATTGAACAACGTTTAATAACCAAGGACTTGCCGCTTTATATTTAATATCTAAACGGTAATGCTCAGCAATCATGTTTGCACATAATTGTGCTGAATTTTCAGCACTAGGTTCAGGGTTTATATTTAACTGAAGTACACCTTCATTTCGGGCTCTAAGCATTGCAAGCGCACGGTGAGAAGGTACTTTTTTAAGAAGTTCTTGATGCTCAAAGTAATCACGGTATTTTGCACCGGCTTGCTCTTGGCCTTTAATTACAGTACTTTCAATTGCGCCATTTTGGCTAATGTGGCTTCTAAATTTAGCAAGTAATTTTGCGTCTTCAGCAAAGCGTTCCATTAAGATGAATTTAGCGCCTTCAAGTACCGCTTTTGTATCTGCAAAACCTTTTTCAGCACTTACAAACTGCTCTGCTTGTTGCTCTGGGTCAAGGTTAGCATCTTTAAATAGTGCATCTGCAAGAGGCTCTAAACCAGCTTCAATTGCTATTTGGCCTTTAGTGCGGCGCTTAGCTTTATATGGTAGGTATAAATCTTCAAGTTCTGTTTTACTTTGTGCATTAGTTATATCGGCACTTAGCTCTGGCGTTAGTTTATTTTGCGATTCGATTGTCGATAAAATAAAACTACGGCGCTCTTCTAGTTCACGTAAATACGATAAACGCTGCTCTAAAAGGCGTAATTGGGTGTCGTCTAGGCCGCCTGTAACTTCTTTTCTGTAGCGGGCAATAAAAGGAACAGTTGCGCCTTCATCAAGTAACTTTGTTGCAGCAACAACCTGTTGCTGCTGTGCGTTTAACTCACCGGCTAAACGTGCAGAGATATCGCTCATGCAAAAACCTTTTTATACAATAAAATAAGACCAGAAGCGTGTTACTGGCGCTGTTAATTGCTTGAATAATATCACAGGAGGTAGTAATGAAAAGCTCTTAAAGCAAGCTATTTTACTTGCTTTAAGATGGTTGGGTCGGGAGCAAATCAATTCAACTAAAAGAGCGCCCTAGTGAGGGTGCTCAATGTTTTCTAATACCTCACTGAAAGAGTGAGCAATAGGTGAGATATGTACAGGAATATGTAATGTTTTAGCTATTTGGCGAGCTGAAATTAAACCACAAATTTCGTTACTCGCTGTTGTAACTAATAAAAACATTGTGCCCTGATGCTCCATCGTTTGCAGCGCATCACCAATGCATGCGTAGCTTAAGCTTTGCATACTTACACCTGTAAGGCGGCTAACTGGTGTCATAATGTCACGTAAGCTTACTTCGCTTCGTTGCATATTTAAGCGCTCTGCAATAATAGTAATTTTAGAGCTTTGTAAATCGGCGCTAGAAACTAGGCCAATTAATTTTTGGTGTTCGTCTGTTACTAAAACAAAGTCAGATTGTTGTGCACTTACTTGTTTAAGCGCATCTGTAATCGTTGTTCCATGCTCTGCACGAATAGGTGTTTTTTGAGTAAAGTTATTCACCATTTTTAGCGCTGGAGAAGATAAATCGATTAATGGTTGATCATCTGCAAATGTGCTAGCAATAACGCCATGAGAAATATTTTGGGTACGTAATTCTTTAAAGTTAGACATAGTAGTCACCTTAGTAGTTATAAAATTTAATTAAGTTGTAAAATAATGAATTAAATTAAATAGCTAGGTGGTCCGCGTTGGTATGCAGTGCTAAAAGGTCTGTTTAGATTAGTGCTCTTATAAAAAGAATCTACGACATTAGGAAGTGGTTGAGGCGACCTATAGGTAATAGTGTTAACGTGAGAGTCCACGTCAAAATCGAGGTTTGCTTGGTCAGGAATATCACAAGTAATAAAGTGATTAGATAGTTTCGCGTTATCAAGGTTTACGTCAGTGTTGCTGGCATGCAGGGTCAAACTTACACTCATTAAAAGTGCAAACAATACGGCATTACTAAATATGCGCTGTACTATGTTTGACATAATCACGACCTTAATTAACTGCTTTCAAATTAAACAAATCAACTTGAATAATTCAGTTATAGCTTATTGCTTTAATTTACACAATCAAAAGTTAACATGATCTGAATCAAAACTTTTTATTTCTTTTTTTGGTAATCGATACTGTTTACATACCACTGCTTTTTTCCCTGAGGAGTGGTCACTTCAAATTCGTCGTCCACTTGTTTTTTAATCAACGCACGCGCCATAGGTGAGTCTATTGATATGTAATCTTTACGGTCGTAAATTTCATCAGGACCTACAATTCTGAACTTTTTAACTTCACCTTCTTCGTTTTCAATTTCAACCCATGCACCAAAAAATACTTTTCCATCTTGCACGGGAGAGTAGTCAATAATTTTTAAATCAGGTATGCGCTTGCGTAAGTAGCGTACCCGGCGGTCAATTTGGCGCAGTAAACGCTTATTATACTGATAGTCTGCGTTCTCAGAGCGATCTCCGAGGCTGGCTGCCCAGCTAACTATTTTTGTTACTTCTGGGCGTTTTACGTTCCATAGTTGATCGTGTTCTTGTTGTAATTGCAAGTAACCTTCGCGGGTAACTAAATTTGTTTTCATGGCCAATTCTTTATTAACTCTAATGGTGTGCACGTTATTAAATTTGCCAAAATTTGTCGAGCGTAAAATTTAATAAAGTACGAGTAAGGAAGCTTTGAAATGTTCAGTAACAATCTAAGCAAGTAATTAGTTTTTGGTTATTAAGTTTTTCATTTATATTAACTAGTAATTGGATATAAAAATAAGAAAGAGATTATGGGACACGAGACCACAAAAGTATTAGTTGTTGATGACGATATGCGCTTACGCAGTTTGCTTGAACGTTACTTAGTAGAGCAAGGCTTTATTGTTAGAACCGCAGGAAACTCGGAGCAAATGGATAGACTCCTAGAGCGTGAAAACTTTCACTTAATGGTTCTCGATTTAATGCTTCCAGGCGAGGATGGTTTATCTATTTGCCGCCGACTACGCCAAAAAGAAAATGAAATTCCTATTGTTATGCTTACTGCAAAGGGCGACGAAGTAGATCGCATTATTGGCCTTGAACTTGGCGCTGACGATTACATTCCAAAACCATTTAATCCACGAGAGCTACTTGCTCGCATAAAAGCCATTTTACGTCGCCGCGCAAAAGAAGTGCCAGGCGCACCTGCTGCTGAAGAAAACTTAATCGCTTTTGGTAAATTTACGCTTAATTTAGCAACGCGCGAAATGAGTGAAGGGGATAAAACAATATCGCTTACCAGTGGTGAGTTTGCAGTGCTTAAAGCGCTTGTTTCGCATCCACGTGAGCCACTTAGTCGCGATAAGCTAATGAACTTAGCGCGTGGCCGCGATTACAGTGCGCTTGAGCGAAGCATTGATGTGCAAGTATCGCGGCTTCGCCGCATGATCGAAGTAGATGCTGCCAATCCACGATATATTCAAACCGTTTGGGGTTTGGGGTATGTGTTTGTTCCCGACGGTGAAAAGTAATATTTATGGGCATGTTTCCGCGCAGTGCTTTTGGACAAACTGTTTTTTTAGTGGCGGCTCTGCTGCTCATAAATCAAATAGTGTCTTATGTTACGGTTAGTTTTTATGTTGTAAAACCAACCATTGAGCAAGTTAACTTGATGCTTGCTAAGCAAATTAAAACAGTATTCATTGACTGGGAAGATGGCGTTGAAATAAACGACGAAGTATCTGCGAAGTTTTTTGAAATCACTGGCATTGAGGTCATGACTCAGCGCGAAGCAATGCGTCAAGGACTTGGGCAAAGCCGCGAATATTCTATGCTATCGCGTAGCATGACTGAGCAACTTGGTGGTTATTCTCGTGTACGTATTAGCCAAACTGATCCATTGATTTATTGGGTTGAAGCACCGCAAGCGCCAGGTTATTGGGTAAAAGTGCCGCTTAAAGGCTTTAAAGAGAATAACTTAGAGTTTTTAACTTTTTACTTATCAAGTATTGGCTTTTTAAGTGTGCTGGGTGGGTGGTTGTTTGCAAGGCACCTTAATAGGCCATTAAAAGCACTGCAACAAGCTGCAGTGAAAGTGGGTAAAGGCGATTTTTCTACCAAATTAGAAGAAGAAGGCTCAACAGAAGTAATAGAAGTAACGCGTGCGTTTAATCAAATGTCACGCGGAATTGCCGCACTTGAAAACGACCGCCGTTTACTAATGGCTGGTGTATCGCATGATTTACGTACGCCGCTTACGCGTATCCGTTTAGCCACCGAAATGATGGTTGATGAAGACGACTATCTTCGTGAAGGTATTATTTACGATATAGAAGATATGAACGGGATTATCGATCAGTTTATTGAGTATTTACGCCACCATAAACGTGAAGAACTAAGTTGTGAAGATATAAATGCTTTAGTTGCCGAGGTTGTTAATTCTGAGCTTCAGCATCAACGTACTATTACGTTTAAAAGTAATCCAAATATAGGCAATATACCCTTAAGCTCTGTGGCTATTAAACGTGTAATTACCAACATGATTGGTAATGCGCTGCGTTATTCTGAGGGCGATGTTGAAGTACTTAGTTACTTTAATTCAAACAAAAAATATGTAGTTATCGCTGTAAACGATAGTGGTCCTGGGATCCCTGAAAACGAATTAGAGTCTGTGTTTGAGCCCTTTAAGCAAGGCGATGCTGCACGTGGCAGTGAAGGTAGTGGCTTAGGCCTTGCCATTATTAAACGCATTGTTGATATGCACGACGGTAAAGTAAAACTAGAAAACCGCCCAGAAGGCGGTTTAAGTGCACAAGTATATTTGCCAATCAAGGTATTAACCCCTGCACAATAAATACAGGGGTTTTATTGTATTAAAGTGCTTTAAAGCGAATAGCGGTACCGCCACTGGTGGCCAGTTTAAGCGTTAGTTTATCGTTTGCAGTTACAATTCGTTTTTCGATAGCTATATCGTACGGATTGTTTTTCCACTCTGCGTTTTTACCATCTTTATAAATTTGCGCTTCAAACTTTTTGCCCTGCTCTAAAAAGTCGAGTTTCACCTCAATTGTTCTGGCTTTCTCGTCAGTAACAGCACCTAGGTACCAATCGTTTCCTGAGTATTTAGTGCTTTTACGTTCTTTACGAGCGAATACAATAAAGTCGCCTACTTCACCATCAATAGCAATACTTTGCTGCCAATCTGTTGGTACGTCCTGAATGAATTGAAACGCATCGGGCTTAGCCAAATAGTTTTTAGGTAAGTCGGCAGCCATTTGAATTGGGCTATACAAAACAACATAAAGTGCGAGTTGTTTGGCAAGTGTAGTTTGTGGGCGGTTTGTATCGCCTCCTAAACCATTAAAGCTCATATCAAAAATACCTGGCGTAAAGTCCATTGGTCCTGCAAGCATGCGGGTAAAAGCAAGCATTGGTACATGCTCTGGTGGATTAGGTGGTGAACCCCATGCATTGTATTCTTGTCCGCGTGCGCCTTCGCGCGCAATCCAGTTTGGATAAGTACGGCGCAGGCCTGTATCTTTAATTGGCTCGTGAGTATTAATGCTAATTTTATGTTTAGCTGCAAGTTTTACATTATAAAGGTATTCGTTAACCATAAACTGGCCGTCATGCCATTCGTGGCGAGCAATACCGTTTTTGTCTATACGTTTTATATTTCCGCCATCGGCTACATAACCTGTTTTTACTTGGCTGACGTTTGATTTTTCGTAAAGTGTAAAGGCATCTTCCATTTGGTCTCGGTAGTTGCTTACATTGCCTGATGTTTCGTGATGGCCAATGAGCTGTACGCCTTTTTCTTTGCCGTATTGAGTCAGTGCTGCTATATCAAAATCATCGTACGGTTTGGTAAAGTTAAATACATCGCCATTAAAGTACCAATCGCCATCCCAGCCAATATTCCAGCCTTCAACGAGTACGCCATCAAAACCATACTGCGCTGCAAAATCCATATAGTATTTTGTGGTTTGCGTAGTGGCACCGTGTTTTTTACCGCTACCCCAAGTTTGCGTGTTTATATGCATACCCCACCAAATACCGACGTATTTGCCAGGTTTAACCCACGACACGTCACCGAGTTTATTAGGCTCGTTTAGGTTTAGTATTATATCTGAATTAACTAAGCCAACAGCGCTGTCGGCTATTTGAATGGTGCGCCATGGTGTTTTAAAAGCGCCTTGCTTTTTAACGGCAATACCATCTGACCAAGGGGTTAAGTCGGCTGTAAATGTGCCTGGACGGCGCTGATTAAGCACCATACCCGCGTAATCAACAAGAGCGGCTTCATGAATACTAATATGAGTACCGTCACTTGTTTTAAACGTAAATGGTGTGTGGGCTAGTGGAGCTTCGTTAAGCGCGGTGGTGTTATAAACATATTCGTAGCGGTTCCAGCCACGAGCAGGTATCCACCATGCTGTTGCATCATGGCTATTGTTTATTGCAAATTCAGTTAACTCTTTAGTTATTTCTGTATGTTCGAAGCCGGTTTGTTGTGGCACTTCGTATCTAAAACCTACACCACTATCAAATGCTTTAAATCGAATGGTGTAGGTGCCTTTATTTGGCTCGTTTTTTGTAAAGGTAACGGCTACTTCGTTATATTCGTCAACAACGTTTTGGCGTTCGCCCCAAGGTTGTTGCCACTGCGAGTTAACGCTTTGTTGTTCAATGCTTTTAATTTTAAAGCCATCGCTAAAAGCTGCTTGTGTTTTAAATTCAAACCCCAGTAAAGATTTGTTTATAACCGCTTTGTTTTTAAATTTTATGGCGTAGCTTGGCGTGTTGTTTTCGTCTGAGATGCTTACTGTTATTTGTGTGTCTGGCGATTTTAGCTCTACAGTTTGTCCGTAGCTATTACTAGCAAAGGCTAAAAGCACAAGTGCAGGGATTCTCATGGTGTGTCCTTAGATGAGTCGGTGGTGACATTTAAGGATAATGACTGTTGATGATTAATACGACTGCCTACATACGTATTCAATGTTTTAAAAAATAGAAAGAATTTAGTGGTTTAATCGGTCTATAATGTAAACAAATTGATAATAGCGACAAGAAAATGATAAAAAGCTTACTTTGTGTATTTTTACTAAGTGTTAGTACTGGAGTTTTTGCAGCAAATATAACAATTAAAAATGCTAATAATGGCCCATTACCTAATGCTGTTGTGTGGCTAACTGCAGGAGATTCCTCTGGCGTTATTCCTCCAGAAGCACCTTATGCGATGACCCAGCAAAATCGAGAATTTAAGCCGCGTATTTTAGTTGTCCCACAAAATGCAAAGGTAGAGTTTCCGAATGCGGACTCAATCATGCATCATGTTTATTCATTTTCTAAAGCTAAAACATTTGAATTAAAGCTATATAAGGAGCACCCAAAAGCCCCCATTACTTTTGATCAAACAGGGGTTGTTGAGCTTGGCTGTAATATTCATGATTGGATGTTAGGTTATATTGTGGTGGTCGATAGTACTATTTTTGCAATCACTGATGAAAACGGGAATGTTGATTTAAATGCCAATGTAGGCGAATACACGTTAAGTGTTTGGCATTCTGGGTTTAGTGATATTAGTAAGGTTGAATCTCAAACTATTACTGTGGCTACTAACCCGATCACTTATAAAGTAAAGCAGGAAATTGCGGAGCAAATTGACTTTGCTACGGATGAATTTGATGACTATTAATCGTTTAACGAGGCTGATATTTTTAGCCGGTGCTTTATGTTTTAGTAATGCATTGTATGCACAAGTAAAAGGCTTGATACAAATTAGAGCCGTGCAGGGTGACGATACACGTAGCTTCCAAGAGGGCGGCCTTGGGCTATATCGGCACGATACTAAAAGCGACGAACTTATTTTATCCCAAGGTATTTTAGATTTTAATGTTGATTTAGCATCTAGTTGGTCGGCTCATGGGGTGTTAAATGCGAATCAAGATCCTGGCGTTGGCCTTGGTTTTACGCAAGCTTATATAAAGTATCAGCCGCTATCTAACAGCAACTATAAATGGCATGTGCGTGTAGGGGGTTTTTATCCACTTATGTCACTTGAAAACCCTGATATAGGGTGGACTTCTCCTTATAACTATACAAACTCAGCTATTAATAGCTGGATTGGCGAGGAAGTACGCACTGTTGGCGCAGAGGTAACTATTAAGCGCCCAGCAAAACGTTTTAACAGCGCTCATAGCTTTAGTTTTGTAGGTGCTACATTTAAAGGCAATGACCCTGCCGGTACTTTACTTGCTTGGCGTGGTTTTGCATTACACGATAGGCAAACTACATTTAACGAAAGTATTAAATTTGCGCCTGTAGCGGCATTAAATGCGTATGAATTACGTTGGCAAGCTAACCAGGTTTTACCGTTTGAAGAAGTAGACGGGCGTTTTGGCTATTACGCTGGCGTACATTGGGATTACTTAAAAAAATCACAATTTCGAATTTATTATTACAACAATAACGGTGACCCAACCACGCTTAATATTAGTACAGGGCAGTATGCTTGGGATACTCGCTTTACAAGCGCCGCTTGGCTTTATAAGTTTAATAGTAAAACCCGCTTTATAGCACAGGTACTTAATGGTAAAACCGAAATGGGCGCTAATGCTTTAATAGATAATGCCTTTTACAGCCATTATTTAATGCTCAGCCATAAAGAAGGCAAGCATCGAGTTTCTGTACGCTACGATTACTTTAAAGTGACAGATAACGACACTACTGCGTTTGATCCTAATGCAAGCAATGGGGAAGGCTTAACCGCAACATGGCGCTACCAGCTCACTAATAAACTACAAATAGGGGTTGAAGGTTCTGCACTTAAAAGTGTTGCAAAAAATAGAGAGCCAATTGGATTTAATGAACGAATCTCGCAGCAGCAAATAATGCTAAACGCTCAATGGCGATTTTAGGTTTTATAAACTAGATTTATTATCAAAAAGGTAGGTATTAAATATGTTTTTTTTGGAGTAATTAATGAATTTGAATAGTATCCGCGTCAAAGTCTCTTTTCCTATTGTTATTTTAGGTATTGCTATCTTGTCGTTAATTATTGGGTATTCATACTTAATTAACTTACAAAAAAATGCATTAGATGTGCAATCCGATAAATTTATTAAGGCTGTGTCTCTTGCTTTGAGTGCCGACAGGGATTTGTATCAAGCAAAGGTTGCTGAGTTAAATTTAGTCGCACATAACGACAATAAAGAAGCTTATTTGCAAAAGCATAAAGAAAATGCCGAGCAAGTAACACAAAGGTTAGAGCAGTACTTAACTTTGTTATCGGATTATCCAAAAGCTATAAATGGGCTTCGCGGTTTTGATGGTGCTTATAATACTTGGTTAAACGCTTCACTGGCCTATATGAATGATAAAACAAATCTAAAAAAACAGTCTCAATCAGAAAAAGCATTTGACGAATTAAGAGCTACGCTTGATCAAGCTGGTGAATTAGCAGAGCAAACATCGGTTGAAGAAGTTCAAAAACTATCAGACACAATTGCTTCAACTAAGTTAACTATGCTTATTTTTGTCATATTAATTTTATTAGTGGCGTGTTGGTTTAGTTACCTTATTCCTAAGCAATTAACACAGCAAATTAACTATGTAACTTCTCGTATTAACGATATAGCCTCTGGTGATGGCGATTTAACTGGCAGGATCGCTATAACGTCTAAAGATGAATTTTCTGAACTTGCAACGCAGTTCAATCGTTTTCTCGACAACTTACAGCAATTAATTCGCGATATTTTAGAGCAATCAAAAGAACTAAGTGAATTAGGAGGTGAGTTAAGTCAGGTTGCAAATAAAAACAATGCTGTAAATCAAACGCTCAGCCAAGCCTCTGAGTCAATAGTAAGTGCAGTGCATGAGATGAGTGTAGCAAGTAGAGAAGTTGCAGGTGTTGCTCAGCAATCATCAACAGAAGCTGATAAATCGTTAAATTTAGCTCAGCAAGGACTAACAGCGGTTGCGCACTCTAGTTCTCGTATTATTTCTTTGTCGCAAAATATGGAGCAAGCTATGGCGCGCTCTACAGAGCTACAACAAAGTTCTGATAACATTGCCAAAGTACTTGAGGTTATTCGTGCAATTGCAGAGCAAACAAATCTGCTGGCGCTTAATGCTGCTATTGAAGCCGCGCGAGCTGGTGAATATGGCAGAGGTTTTGCTGTGGTAGCAGATGAAGTAAGAACATTGGCTACACGCACGCAAGTAAGCACAAACGATATTCAAAAAATGATAGAACAATTTGCAACGAGCGTAGAACAATCAATTAAAGCGATAGATGAAGGTAAGCAATTTGCAGATGATGCGGTTGGTTCGTTTAGTCAAACTAATGATGTGCTTAATGCAATGCAAAGCTCGTCTACTAAAGTAAATGATATGGCGATGCAAACAGCGCAAGCGACTGAAGAGCAGACAACGGTTGCAGATGAAATAAGTCAAAACCTATCATCATTAAACGATCAAACTTTAGAAGGGGGGGCGCTTGCTCGAACTACTGAGGATGTATCTAAAAAAATGGAACAATTGACAGATGAGCTAAATCACTTAGTGCATCGATTTAAAGTTTAAATAAACTGATTATTTGGTTAGATAGCTCTTTAAGGTTTTGAAATATAACTGTACTTATGTTGTTTGCCAGCTCGAGTTCAGTTTGAATCGTCATTATAAAAATAAAAAGGGACTTTAAAAGTCCCTTTTTTAATGCAATTTTAACCTTGAGAAGTCAACAAAGCCTAAAGTGAATTAGTATTATTTTTTATCAAAAGCGCGTTTCATGTAGTTAGGTGTAGCGAGTGCACCATGGTGAATACCGCTGTTGTAGTATTCACTTTGCTCAGCTATTTGTGCTGCGCCGTCTTCTCTAAAACCGTCAAATGCTTGTGATTTACGCGCAAGTGTTACCGACCATAAACCGCTTGGGTAAATTGGTTGCGGGAATGGCAGTGTTTGTAAATCGTTGAAGCCTACGCTTAGCATTGCTTCGCGCATTTCAACTAATAATGGCATATGCATAAGAGGTGATTCGCTTTGTTGCACTAAAATACCACCTGGGCGCAGTGCATCTAAACAGCTTGTGTAAAACGCATGATTAAATAAACCTTCACCTGGACCCACCGGATCGGTGCCATCAACAATAACCACGTCGATAGATTCGCCAGTGGCTTCGCGCATGTATTTAATACCGTCGTCAAACATAACCGTTGCACGGGCGTCGTTGTTAGATTCACAAAGCTCTGGGAAGTATTTTAACGACATTTGCGTTACTACTTCATCTATATCTATTTGCGTTACAGTTTCTACGCCTGGGTGTTTTAATACTTCGCGTAAAGTACCGCAGTCGCCGCCGCCAATGATAACGACGTTTTTAGGGTTTGGGTGCGCTAAAAGTGCAGGGTGGCTGATCATCTCATGATAAAAGAAGTTTTCGCGGGTTGTTACCATAGTACACCCGTCGATGATCATTAAATTACCAAAGTCTGTGGTTTCAAACATTTCTACCTTTTGAAAAGGAGACTGTTTTTCATCTAACTTTTTATTAATACGTAATGAAAATGCGCTGCCATCGCGGTCGCTAATTTCAGTAAACCACTTACTTTGATCTAAATTTGCCATAGTTACTATTACACTTTTTTAGGTTGAGTATGAAAAAGGGGCAATTCTGCCAGTGCTTGGCGCTTTGCTCAATGACATTTTAACTGATTTGACGAATAAAGTTAGTTAGGAGTGAGTGAAAGTTCAATTTTTGTTAGCCTAGTGGATAGTGACGTATTAAAATGCGCCTTTATACCTAATTGACTAAAGAAGAGTTGCCATGACCTGGGGTTTAGAAACAGCACGCGCCACTTATAACGTTGCTCATTGGAGTGATGGTTATTTTGATATTAACGCACAAGGCGAACTGGTGGCTTACCCAGATGGCGACCAAACAAAACCGGCCATTTCTTTAACGCAATTAACTGAGCAGTTTAAGCAACAAGGTTTAACGTTGCCGGTTTTAGTACGCTTTACTGATATTTTAAAAAATCGTGTAGACACACTTACTAACGCGTTTACGCAAGCGCGAGCAAATCGTGAATATATTGGAAAATACACCTGTGTTTACCCAATAAAAGTAAATCAGCAACGTTCTGTAGTAAGTAAGCTATTAGCGCATCCAAGCGGGCTTGTTGGCCTAGAAGCAGGCTCAAAGCCAGAACTTATGGCTATTTTGGGCGTAGCAAAAGAGCCAATCACAATAGTGTGTAACGGCTATAAAGACAGTGAGTTTTTACGCTTAGCATGTATTGGTCAAGCCATGGGTCACAGCGTAAAAATTGTGGTAGAGAAACTTTCAGAACTAACCACACTACTTGAAGAAATAGACAACCTAGGCATTGAACCTGCTATTGGCATTCGTATTCGCCTAAATTCAGTAGGCAAAGGCAAGTGGCAAAACACGGGCGGCGAAAAAGGCAAGTTTGGTTTAACGGCAGGCCAAGTACTAAGTGCTGTTGAAGTGCTGAAAAAGCATAATAAGCTGCACTTAATGCAAATGGTGCATTTTCATATTGGTTCTCAAATTGCCAACATTCGTGATATTCACCGTGCTTTGCGTGAATGTGCACGCCACTTTGCTGAACTTACGCAATTAAACGTACCGTTAAATACCGTTGATGTGGGCGGCGGTTTAGGCGTTGATTACGAAGGCTCTGGCTCACGCAGTGCGTGTTCAATGAACTACACCGTAGAAGAGTATGCGCGTAATGTAGTAAATGCATTTGCAGAAGTGTGCGACCAGCATAACCTTACGCATCCAGCTATTATCACCGAATCGGGGCGCGCTTTAACCGCTCACCATGCGGTATTAATTACCGATGTAATTGACGTAGAAAAAGCGCCCAATCATTTAAATCCAGAGCCACCGCTTGAAAATAGCGCATTAGTGCTTGATGAAATGTGGCAGTGTTTACAGCGTTTAAACCCGCGTATGGCACTTGAGATTTATCACGACGCTATGCACTTATTTAGCGAAGCGCACGATCAGTACGTGCATGGCTTAGTAAGCATGCTAGAGTGGGCGAAAATAGAGCAGCTTTACTTTACTATTTTACATCGTGTACGTGCATCGCTTAGTAATAATGCGCGCGCGCACCGTGAAGTACTTGACGATTTAAACGAAAAGCTTGCCGATAAACTCTTTGTTAACTTTTCATTATTTCAGTCGTTGCCTGATGTATGGGGTATTCAGCAGTTGTTTCCGGTTATGCCAATCGAAAACTTAACTCAACCATTGACTCAGCGCGCGATTATCCAAGATATTACCTGTGACTCTGACGGTCAAATCCGCGAATACGTTGAAGGCGCTGGTATCGAAACCAGCCTACCAATACCAGAATATAAGCACGGCGAGCAATACCACATTGCTATGTTTATGGTGGGTGCATATCAAGAAATTTTAGGCGATTTACACAACTTATTCGGTGACACTGATTCAGTGCATGTAGAGCTTAACGATGAAGGTTATGTGTTAACCAATGCCATAAAAGGTGATAGCGTTAAGGATGTATTAAAGTTTGTTGACTATGATAGCGCCATTTTAGCTGACAACTTTGCGTACCAAGTTAATAAACTTGATGTATCAGCGCAGTGTAAAGAAGGTTATTTAGCTGAGCTTAATGCAGGCCTTGAAGGCTATACCTATTTTGAAGATTAATTTGTAAGCAACTGAAAGCGCAGTATTAGTGGCTGCGCAATGTTTAAAGGAATGGAAGTAATGTCAGTTATTCGCGGTGTATTTAGTATTATTTTTTACACAATAAACACACTTTTTTGGTTTGTGCCTATTTTTATTTGTGGGCTTATAAAGCTTATACCTATTAAGCCTCTACAAAAGGTTATGAGCTGGGCTGCAAAGCAATTTGCAACTATTTGGGTGACCTTTAATAGCTTAAATCAAAAGTTATTTACGCCAACTAAACTTAATGTAACTGGCCTTGAAGACCTCAAGCTAAAGGATTGGTACCTAGTAATTGCAAATCACCAAAGCTGGGTCGATATTTTAGTATTGCAGCGCGTGTTTAACCGTAAAATTCCATTTTTAAACTTCTTTTTGAAAAAAGAGCTTATTTACGTGCCTATTCTAGGTTTGTGTTGGTGGGCGCTTGATTTTCCGTTTATGACCCGCACGAGTAAAAGCCAATTAAAAAAGAATCCAAAGCTGCGTGGCAAAGACTTAGAAACCACGCGTAAAGCCTGCGAAAAATTTAAAGAGATGCCAGTAAGTGTGGTTAACTTTGTAGAAGGCACTCGTTTTACTACACAAAAGCACGCGCGCCAAAATAGCCCGTTTCCACATTTATTAAAACCAAAAGCGGGCGGTATCGCTTTTGTAATGCAAGCGATGGGCGAGCAAATTACTAAAGTGGTTAACGTTACAATTCATTACCCTGATGGCATTCCTACATTCATGGATTTTGCAGGTGGTAAGGTAAAAAATATCAACGTACACGTGGATGTAAGGCCTGTAAGCGAAGAGCTTATTGGTGACTACACCGGCGATTCTGAATTTAGAGTACGCTTTCAAAGCGAGCTAAATCGTTTATGGGAAAATAAAGAGCAAACATTACAATCGCTCGAAAAACACCCCAAATAAAAGGCAAAAATATGAGCTTACAGTTATGCTAAAAAAGTGGTTACCAAATTGGCTTAACGGCTTAATTGTGGGCTGCGTATTGTTTTCTAATGTAATGCTTTTTGGCTCACTAGTATTTGTACTAGGGCTTATTAAGTTATTACTGCCTTTGTCTGTTGTTAACTCTTTATTGCACAGCGCTTATCGAGGGTGGTGCAATGGCAATCGGTTTGGCTTGTGGTTAGGTTGTCCTAATATTATGGTTGATATAAGTGGCGATTTAAATTCAAAAAGTTGGTATTTACTTATATGTAATCACACGAGTTGGTTAGATATAACTGTGCTTAGCTCATTACATGCATTACCAGCCCCTAAGTTTTTTTTAAAAGATGAATTAAAATACGTGCCTTTTATTGGCACTGGTGCGTGGGCTATGGGTATGCCGTTTATGAAACGGGTAAGCAAAGCACAGCTTGCTAAAAACCCAAAATTGAAAGGGTTGGATGTAGAGCGCACAAAGCACAGCTGTCGCAATTTTCGTCACTATCCTACTACCATCGTTAATTTTGTTGAAGGCACACGCTTTACGCCAGCTAAGCATAATCTGCAGCAAAGTCCTTTTAAGCACTTATTAAAACCCAAAGCGGGTGGCATTGCTTTTGCGCTTGAAGTGCTAGCCAACCAATTTGATGCCATGCTAAATACAAGTTTAGTGTATAGCGGTAAAACAGATCACGTTTGTCGGAACTTACTCAAAGGCGAGCTAGATTCTATTTATGTTTCAATAGACGTAACGCCCATTAATGACAATATGCAGGGCAGCTATCAAACCGATGACGTATTTAAAGCTAATTTTCAACATTATGTGAATGAGCTATGGGTTGCAAAAGATCAGCAGCTTGCCGATATTTATGCTCAACAAGATTTACCTGAACCACAAATCAGTAAGGAAATTGAAACACTATGACCAACACCCACCTACAGGAGTTAATCGCTCCTTGGTTTGAAAAAGTACCCGATGCGGATTTTCTTAGTTCTATTACCGCAGTTTCAATAGGGATTTTTTCTTTATTAATTGTTTACTTATTTACTCGTAGGTTAATGTTACCAGGCATTCAAAAAGTGGTAACTAAGCTTTCGCCTCAACGTATTGGTTCGTTGTCGCCTATGCTTAATAAGCTTAATAGACGTATTGCAGGTATGCTTTGCTGCGTATTATTTTTGGCGACCTTTGACAGTGTTTATCCGGTTAATGAGCTGACCGCTGAAATTTTGAAAACGGTTGGCCAAGCCATACTAATTATTCATGTAGGTTTTATTTTTAGCAGTATTGTAAGTATTGCGGGTTCTATTTATAACCAATTGGAGTTTGCACGCGAAGTCCCTATTCAGGGCTTAATTCAGGTTGTTAAGCTAATCACCTTTATTGTGTGTGCTATTTTAATTGTAAGTATTTTCCTTGAGAAATCTCCCACTTATATTCTCTCTGGCTTTGGTGCTATTGCAGCTGTTACGTTATTAGTATTTAAAGACACTATTTTAGGCTTTGTAGCGAGTATTCAAATCGCAGCAAATCGCCTAGTAACCTATGGTGATTGGATTCAAGTAGAAAACTATGGCGCCGATGGCGAAGTAATTGATTTGGGTTTAAACACTGTAAAGGTACGTAACTGGGATAACACCATTACAACTATTCCAACTTATATGCTAGTTGCGGGTTCGTTTAAAAACTGGCGCGGTATGCAAGAGTCGGGCGGTAGACGTATTAAACGTTCACTTAATATAGATATGCACAGTATTTGTTTAGTAAGTGATGAATTTAGAAAGCAAATAGATGCGGCTATTCCGCTTCATGACTATATCCGAGTGACGACATTACCCGCTCAAGTTTCTAATTTAGGGCTGTTTCGTCGTTATGCTGAGGGCTATTTAAAGCAGCATAGTAAAATTAATACGTCGCTTACGTTAATGGTACGAGAGTTACAACCAATGAACCACGGGTTACCGATTGAGTTTTATTGCTTTAGTGAAGACAAGCGCTGGATTTCGTACGAGCATCTACAAGCCGAAATAATGGACCATTTACTTGCAGTATTGCCAGTGTTTGGGCTTAGGGCATATCAAAGTGTTAGTGGGCAATTAAGCTCTCCTAACGAGCAACAAACAGATAAGCCAACATTTAGAGTGATGGCAAATAGTGCTGCAAAAGACCCACAGCAATAAATAAAGTTAAGAGCCACCAAATAGGTGGCTTTTTAAATCGCAGCCATGCAAATGTAATTATTACTAACGCAACCTGCCAAAGGTTATGCACAGCCGATGTCCAAATTGGTGAATACAATGCGGCCGCTAAAAAACCGACTACCGCTGCATTAAGCGCCGCTATTGAACTTGCAAAACGTGGCTTACTTGCCAAATTAATCCAACTCTTCTGAAACGCCAGTATAAGTAAAAAACCAGGCATAAATATAAGCAGTGTAGCTATAAGGGCACCCACTAAAGGTTGCTCAGTAGTAAGTTGTGCGCCTAAGTAAGTAGCAATAGTAAACATTGGCCCTGGCACTGCCTGTGCACTCGCGTAAGCACTTAAAAACTGATCATCACTCAATGCTTGTACGCCAGCTTGAAGTACCGGCAGTACTACGTGTCCGCCGCCAAACACCATTGCACCCGCTTGGTAAAAAGGGGTAAACAAAGCAAACTCATGCCCTAGTGGAATAAAGCTAACCCCAAGTAAGAGCGCAAATAACCCCAGTGCAATCCAATTAATATTACTGTTTTTACTGCTAACATCGTCTGCTACTGTGCCAAGTTTTAATAAAGGCCATATAGCACCTACTGTTGCAGCAGTGATTAAAATCGCTATTTGAGTTCCCATCATTGGAAATAACACCAAGGCAAGTGTACTCATTATCGCAAGTAACTTAAGCGCAGCACTTGTACAAAAGCTTTTAGCCATACTAAGTGTTGCATCAGCGACTATAACAACGGCAAATAACTTTAACCCTGCAATAATTGCAAAGTAAACAGCGTCAAACTGATGGGCACTAACCGCAAGCAGCACCATTATTAAAAACGAAGGCAAGGTAAAGCCTACAAAAGCAGCTATACCACCCAGCACTCCTGCACGCTCAACACCAATAGCAAAACTAACTTGGCTAGAGCCTGGCCCTGGTAATGCTTGGCTTAAACTAATAAGTTGTGCGTAACGCGTGTTAGTTAGCCAATTTAACGAGTCTACAAAGTGGCGCTTAAAATAGCCTAAATGCGCAGCGGGGCCACCAAAACTCATGCACCCTAGTAAAAAAAATTGTCTAAAAATAGCAATTAACATTGCGCCAATATCCTTTGTAAAATTCATTAAATTGTCACAGCGTAGTATGACATTTTTATTAAAACGGCACATTAGTTTGAGGTCTGTTTAACAATCAAGCAAGATGCGCTGCTTTTAACACTCTCTTCATAGTTTGTTCATACATGTATTTGCATACTCTTGCTAAATTCTTAATGAATAGGGTATCACCATGACTTTAACTAAATCACTTTTAAGCGTAACCGTAGTAGCTGTATTACTTTCTGGTTGTGAAATGAATAACACTGGTAAAGGTGCGGCTATTGGCGCAGCAGCGGGTGGCGTATTAGGTAAAGCAACAAGTAACCATAAAGATAAGCGTATTTTTATAGGCGCTGCTATCGGCGCACTAGCTGGCGCTGCAGTGGGTAACTACATGGATAAGCAAGAAGAAGCATTTCGTGATGAACTTGCAGGCTCTGGTGTTGAAGTTGTACGTGAAGGCGATAACTTGCGTTTAGTTATGCCATCTAATATTACGTTTGCGACCGACCAATCTTATATTTCGTCTGGCTTTAACGATACCTTAGATGCTATTGCTAAAGTGATGAACAAATACGAAAAAACGTACCTAAGTATTGAAGGCCATACAGATAGCACAGGTAAAGACAGCTACAACATGAACCTATCGCGTGAACGTGCTCAAAGCGTTAAAAACTACTTAGTGAACCAGCAAATCATGGCTGAGCGTGTAAGTACTATGGGTTATGGCGAAACACGTCCAATTGCGACTAACGATAGTGCAAATGGCCGTGCTCAAAACCGCCGTGTAGAAATTCAAATAGTACCAAACACTGAAGAATAATTAGCCTTTATTAAACTGTAATTCACACAGTTTTTGATACAACGGGTTACTTGCTACTAATTCTTGGTGGGTACCCGTTGCTATAATCTCTCCATTTTCCATTACCACAATCACATCGGCATGTTTAACCGTTGCTAGTCTATGGGCAATAATAAGCGTGGTGCGGTTTTGCATTAAATGCTCAAGCGCTGCTTGTACATGGTGCTCACTTTGAGCATCGAGTGCGCTGGTGGCTTCATCAAGAAGGAGTATTTCAGGGTCTTTTAGTATGGCACGCGCAAGCACAATACGTTGCTTTTGCCCCCCCGATAACCGCACACCTTGCTCACCTAAAAAACTGTTATAACCTTGCGGTAATTGTTTAATAAATTCATCTGCATGAGCATGTTTGGCAGCGGCATATACTTGCTCGTCACTTGCTTTTGGGTTGCCGTAGCGAATGTTATGCATTACATCGGAGCTAAACAAGATAGGGTTTTGCGCGACCATACCCATTTTACCTCTGAGGGTATTAAGCGATAATTCTTTAATGTTTATATCTTTAAATTTAATGGCTCCGCTAGCCGGATCGTAAAAGCGCTGTAGTAATTCAAATAAGGTTGTTTTACCTGCGCCAGAAGGGCCAACAATAGCCACAGTTTGGCCTTGAAGTATATTTAAACTTATTTTATTAAGTGCGCTTACGTCTGGGCGAGAAGGGTAGTTAAAGCTTATATTCTCAAGCGTAATAGCAGGGCTGTTACTATTTTTTAGTAAGTTACTATCTTGTGGATTTAGTGGGTTTTCTATCTCACTTTTAACAGCAAGTAACTCAAGTAATCTTGCAGCTGCGCCTGCTGCGCGTTGTAGTTCGCCATATACTTCAGCAACGGTTGCCACCGACATTGCCACCATAATAGCGTAAAACACAAAGGCTCCTAGCTCACCGCCAGTCATGGTACCTGCTAATACGTCGCTGCCGCCGACCCACAGCATTGCGCTAATAGCGCTAAAAGTTAAAAATATTACCGCTGCAATTAAAAACGAACGTTGCTTAATGCGGCTTTTAGCCACATTAAAGGCTTTTTCGGTTTCAAGAGCAAAAGCGTGCTGCTCTTGCTCTTCGTGGCTATAGCTTTGCACAACTTTAATATTTTGAATGATCTCGCCGGCATAGGTGCTTATATCGGCTATGGCATCTTGGCTGGAGCTTGCAAGTTTGCGCACCTTTTTACCAAATATCATCATCGGCACTAATACCAACGGCACACAAGCAACAACCACTAAAGTAAGTTTTAAATTAGTAAACAACAGCATAGCAAGTCCACCAACCAGCATAAGTACACTGCGAAGCGCCATAGAAAATGATGAACCAATAATTGATTGCAGTAATGTTGTGTCGGTTGTTAAACGCGACATAAGCTCGCCACTGCGGTTTTCTTCAAAGTAGCTTGGGTGCAAAGTAACAATGCGATTAAATACGGCTTTGCGAATATCGTTACTGACTCGTTCGCCAATCCACGACATTAAATAAAAGCGGCTAAAGGTGCCCACGGCCAATAAACTAATTAAACCAATAAGCACCAATACAGCTTGTTGTAGCTGATCTTTAGAGCCAGCAATAAAGCCATGATCTATGACAAACTTAACCCCTTGCCCTAATGATAAGTTAACACCTGCTGTTACTAATAGGGCGCCAAGCGCCGCTACTACCATCCATTTATACGGTTTAATAAAAGCAAAAATAGGTAATAAACTACTAAAAGCGGCTTTTTCGGGCTTAGGGCTTTTTTTTGACATAGTGGATTCTTTTTAAAGGTTAAGGTATAGATATGGCACTAAGATAATAAAAATCAATACTATTAAATATTGGCCAATAAGGAAACGTTATGACTACTGCAACCGTAAGTGGAGAATTGAATGTAAATCTAGCCCCAATTGAAGGTTACGCAAGCGGCCAAAACGGCGTTAATTTAGGGCGTATGTCGATAGATAAAACATTTAAAGGTAGCTTAAATGCCACCAGCCAAGGCGAAATGCTAAGCGCCATGACACCCACACAAGGCAGTGCCGGTTATGTTGCCATAGAGCAAGTAATAGGCGAGCTTGACGGCAAAAAAGGCAGTTTTGTACTGCAGCATTTTGGCACTATGGATAAAGGCCAAGACAGCCTAATTTTAAATGTAATTCCCGATTCAGGCACTCATGAGCTAGAAGGGTTAACGGGCAGTATGAAAATACGTATTGAGCAAGGGATTCACTACTACGATTTTGAATACACCTTATAAGATACACAAGGATTAAAATGCAAAAAGTAATCGAATTTAGAAAGACCCGTTTTTTGGGTGGGGTAGATATAGTCGCACTGAATGACCGCATACAGGAATTAAACCAAGATGGCTGGAAAGTAATAAACGCAGTGCCATTGACAGGTTTTTATGGCCAAGTGCACGGTTATACATTACTTATTGAAACTGACGAGCTTTAAATGACATTTACAGTATGGTTAAGCCTAGCGGCTATTTGTATGATGGGAGCAATGTCGCCAGGGCCAAGTTTAGCGGTGGTTTTAAAGCACTCACTTAACGGCAGTATGAAAAACGGAATGCTTGCCGCGCTCAGCCATGGTACCGGTGTTGGGTTATACGCAGGTGCATCGTTATTAGGGTTAGGCGCTTTAATGATGCAGTTTCCAACTGTTTATCAAATACTTGTTTACTTAGGTGCGGCCTATTTGGCGTATTTAGGTATAAAAATATTACTAGCAAAACCCAGCAATAACGAACTTGAAGTACAAAAAAGTCAGGTAAGTGCAGCTAAAGCATTACAAGATGGTTTTGCCATTGCTTTTTTGAACCCCAAGCTCGCTATTTTCTTTTTAGCCTTGTTCTCACAGTTTATTGACCCTCAGCTACTTACTTTAAGTGTGGGCATAATTATGTGCTTAACCGTGTTTGTAATTGATACCGGTTGGTACTTGCTGGTGGCGTTACTGACCGAGGTTTCAAAAAACCGCTTTGGATTTACCAAGCAAAACCCGTGGCTTGATAAAATACTGGGAGTCGTATTTATTGCTCTTGCGATAAAAGTGGTGCTTAGCCTTTAAATAGCGTTCCAAATGTAGGTGTATGTACGCGCATACACCTGCAGCCTAACTCTCATGCCCTGCATACGTATTCATCACATTAATTTTACCTTTTAGTTACAATTTGTTGGTTGTGTTTTGAACAACACAGCAACACCTGACAACAATAACTCAAAGGTTCACACACATGGACAAGTTTAAACTAAGTGCACTTATGCTGGCTTTATTTGCCGCAAATAGTGCATTGGCTGCAAACGAAGGCTCAACAAATCAATCACCCAGCACACAAGCTGAAGATTTAGAAATTATTGAAGTGCGAGGCTTTAGTCGCAGTTTAATCCAATCTTTAAATCAAAAGCGTTTTAGCGATACGGTGTCAGAACAAATTTCTGCCGATGATTTAGGGGCATTGCCTGATATTTCAATGGCCGATGCGCTTACACGATTACCAGGCATTTCAGCAGTAAGAACGGGCGGGCAAGCAGCGCAAATTAATATACGCGGGCTGTCGGGCGGGTTTGTATTTTCAACACTTAATGGCCGCGAGCAAGTATCTACAAGTGGCAGCCGCAGTATTGAGTTTGACCAATATCCGTCAGAATTAATTAGCTCTGCGGCGGTATACAAATCGCCAAAGGCATCGCTTATTGAAGGCGGCGTGGCCGGTACGGTAGAGCTTGAAACCGCCAGCCCACTCAATAACGACCAAACACATAAATTTGTAGCTAATGTGCGCGGTATGTATAACGACCGCGCCTCAGAGGTATCGGATGCCACTGAATTTGGCGACCGAATTAGTTTTTCGTATCAAGGCAAATACCTAGACGACACATTGGGCGTGGCGCTGGGTTATGCGCGCTTGTTTCAGCCAAGTGTAGCAACGCAGTTTATTGGCCTTGCTTACAACGACACAAAAGACGTAGATGGCGCAGCTAACGACACCAATGGCCCTTTAGCTAACCCAGAAAACGAATACATTAGCGAAGGCTTTGAGCTACAGCATTTAGGTGGCGAAGAAACCCGTAATGGCTATTTAGCAGCCATAGAGTGGGCACCGGCAGATAACTTTAAATTAAAAGGTGATGCGTTTTTATCGCGCTTTGATAAAGAGTCGTTTGCCCGTGGCCTGAGGGTTAAATTAGGCGGGCCAACAGCTGCATATGCAAACGCTCAGCTCGACGGTAATGCCGTAATAGGCGCAGCGGTTAACCGTACTTCGCATAGCTATACCCGCGTTGAAATAGTTAACGACGACAACCAAGACTTTGACGAAGTAGATAGTTTTGGCATTAATGCCGATTGGCAGGTAACCGATAGATTAAGCGTAAATGCCGATGTGTCGCTTTCTCGCGCAAAAAGTAATTTTAGAAATGGCTTACTGTGGAGCTTAGTAGCAGAAGATGCCAATGCAGAAACGCCAGTATTTGATAACAACGTAGCAGTTAACTATCAATTAAATGGCTTAAATTTACCTGACGTTGGGTTTAATCAGGCGGCCGCCTTTAGCGATATAGACCGTGTAATGGTCAGCAAATATGGTATTTACCCAGATCAAACAGAAGATGAAGTAACGGCATTTAGGCTAGATTTTAAATACGAGCTAGAAAGCGATATATTTAGCTCAGTAGAGTTTGGTGCGCGCTACTCAGATAGAGAGTACAGCCGAAAACGATCGGTATTTGAGTACGGTAACGATGGGGCGTTTTCAGCAACGCAACCGCCTTTACGTTTAACCGACGATATGGCCTCTGTGGTTGACTGGCAGGGCGAGTTTAGTTATTTCCCATCGTATTTAGCCATTGATTTAGACAAAGCACTTGACGCATGGTTTCCAGATGGCACGCCAGAGCCTGTACAAACGTGGGGTAATGCCGATGGCGTAGACGACGCGCAAGGTTACACAACTAATTATTCGTGGTCAGTGCTGCAAAGCGGCTCGGTGTTTGAAGATGTGCTAGCTGCGTACGTTATGGTAAACATTAACACGCAAATTGCCGGGCTCGACCTATCGGGTAATGTGGGCGTGCGCCGCATTGAAACCGACCAATCTGCAACGGTACTAGAGAACGTCGCAGGCGATGCGCGCTTAGGTGCGCAAAATATTGTTGATGAGAACGGCATTGTAAATGATTTATACGCGCCTAATGTATTAGGCACTAAATACACCGACTACTTACCATCATTAAATTTAAATCTGCAACTTAACGATAATTCACTTGTGCGCTTTGCTGCGGCTAAAGTAATGTCGCGTGCGCCAATTAACCGCTTAGCGGGCGATGCCAGTGCAAACGTAAGCGATGATGGTGTTATTAATGGCTCAAGTACTAATAACCCATTTTTAAAACCCTTTTATGCCGACCAATACGACTTATCTTACGAATATTATTTTGAAGAAGGTAACGGCACTATCGCAGCAGCGTTATTTTATAAAAATATAGACTCGTTTGTTGAAACCTTATCAATCGAAAACTTCGATTTTAAAGGCAATGGCTTTAACGTACCTGATTCGATAGAAGACCCAGTTAGTGGCGAGCAAGTTGCGACAACAAACGGTATTTACACCACAGCAGTTAATAACGGTGAAGGTGGCTACATTAGAGGGCTAGAGCTTGCTTATACGCAAGTGTTTACCTTTTTACCTGAGCCATTTAATGGCTTAGGTGCTAATGCAAGTTACTCATACACCGAAAGTGAAATTGAATCGATCACCAGTTTAGGGGGCGACACGTTAGCGCAATCTTTACCTGGGCTATCTAATAACGTGTTTAATGCCACGGTTTTTTACTCAATGGATGATTTTGAAACCCGCCTTAATGTGCGTTACCGCGATGAATTTGTATCAGAGCAGGTTGCCATTAACGAGCAAGTGGTTAATTTTGATGCCGAAACCGTAGTCGACTTTCAAACCTCTTATCGCTTTAGCGACTCGCTAACAATGCTTTTGCAAGTTAATAACTTAACCGATGAACCAACCCAAAGTTACTTTGGCTCAGAGCAACGAACAGGGACGACTCAGTACTTTGGTCGTCAGTTCTACCTTGGTTTTACATACAGTCATTAATTAGCAAACGGAGCGTTTAAAAATGAAAATTATAACTATGTCTAAATATTTGCTAATAACGTTAGCGTTAATGCTATTAGCAGCGTGTGGTGGAACAGATGATGTTGAATCTGGTGAACCATTACTTACCTGTAATGTGCCACAAGTCCCTAATGAAGCGGGGTCGCAATGTGTCGATCCCGAACCTATATCGTGCCCTGCACCTACAGTACCTGATGAAAATAACGAAAGTTGCGTGGTTGGAGCCGACCCAACCCTGCCAGACCCTGTTGTATTTGCAGGGGAGGGAGAGGCGGTTTTATTTTATAACCGCTTAGCCGATGACAATTACGAAGGCTACCGATTACATTCGTGGAATAACGATGTGTGTGATGCTTATGCACCACCATTTGATACCAGTGATTGGGCTAACGGCCATGAATACGATGGTATTGATCCAAACTACGGTGCGTACTGGATAATTAACCTTAAAGAGGGTTATAACGAATGTGCCAATTTTATTATTCATATTGGTACAGAAGGGTCAGGTAAGGCGTTTGGTGATGTGGATTTAACCATGCCGCTGATGCAAGACGATGAAACCTTTCAGCGTATGAACTTTACCATTCATGGCGAGCCTTCGGTGTTTGAATACCCTATATTAAGTTTAGGCGAACGCGCAGTTGCTATAACAGGTGCTTCAGCGCATTGGATTGATTTAAATACTATTTTGTATAAACCAAGTAACGAGTTTACAAGCCTAATTAAGTTACATTCATCAGCTACGGCTGAGCTTGAAGTGGATATTGATACTGGTTTAAACGGCGATACTGTTACGCTGCAATCAAGCAATATAACTGATGAGCAAGCGTCAAAAGTACCGCATTTAACCACCTGGAACGCATACGAAGGAAGTTGGGATACAAGCACTGCCAAAACGCTTATTAAATCGCAGCTTGTTATTGCCGGTTACGATAGTGAAGGTAAGCTTCTAGAAGCAAGCTATGTGCAAACCGCTAAAGCACTCGATGCCCTTTACACGCAAGGCGAAGACGATGCTAATGAAGCTGTGCTGGGTGTAAATTATGGCAATAACGCGATTGATGTCACAGTGTGGGCACCCACCGCTAATAACATGATGCTAAACGTGTTTGATGATGCAAAAACACAAGTGCACTCTACGCCAATGACATTAAATACACAGACAGGTATTTGGCAAGCAAGTTTAGATATGCAATACGACCGCCACTACTACCGCTTTAATTTTGATGTTTACCACCCACTGACTCAGCAAATAGAGTCGCTTTGGAGCACAGACCCTTACTCACTAAATGTATCTACCAATGGTTTATACAGCCAGTTGATTAATTTAGCCGATGAAGACACTAAACCCGAAGGGTGGGATACACGCCTTATTCCTACGGTAGAAAACCCAGAAGATGCGATTATTTACGAGGGCCATGTACGTGACTTTAGTGCGCGCGATAACAGCGTAACAGAGGCTAACCGCGGTAAATACCTTGCATTTACTGAGCTAAATAGTGCTCCTATGCAGCACTTACAAACTTTGGCTCAAAATGGCTTAACGCATTTTCATTTATTACCTATTACTGATATTGGCACCATAGATGAAGACGTAAGTAAGCGTGTAGATATTAGCGATACGCTAGGAGATTTATGTGAGCAAATTAATGATGAAGCCGATGCGTGTAAAACCCAAGATAAAAGCAGCACCATTATTGATTTAATGAGCGGTTATTTACCAGGCTCAGATGACGCACAAGCACTTGCTAATGCTATGCGCAGCTTAGATAGCTTTAACTGGGGTTACGATCCGCATTACTTTATAGCGCCTGAAGGCTCGTACGCCTCAAGCCCAGAGGGCATTGCCCGCGTTAAAGAAACCCGCGCTATGGTGCAATCACTGCAATCTATTGGTCTGCGCGTAGTGCTTGATGTGGTTTATAACCATACAACATCGTCGGGTATTTGGGATAAGTCGGTATTTGACAAACTAGTACCGGGTTACTATCACCGTTATAACGAAGTAAGTGGTGAAATAGAGCGCTCAACGTGTTGTGAAAATACAGCCACAGAGCATGTAATGATGGATAAGTTTGTTAGCGATTCATTAGTTATTTTGGCACGCGAATTTGGTTACGACAGCTTTAGATTTGATGTAATGGGGCATATGCCAAAATCGTCAATTCTTGCAGCACGTGATGCAGTGCAAGCTGTTGATGAAGATAACTACTTTTATGGCGAAGGTTGGGACTTTGGTGAGGTGGCAAATAACCGCTTATTTGTGCAAGCCAAACAAGCCGATATGGCCGGTAGCGAAGTAGGTACCTTTAACGACCGTATTCGTGAAGCCGTTCGCGGTGGTGCATTATTTAGTAATAGCTCAACAGATGGCAATTTAGCAGAGCAAGATACTTTACGTTTGTCGCTTGCGGGTAATTTACAAAACTACATTTTAAAAGACTTTAAAGGTAACTCAGCAAAGGGTAATAGCTTTACTTGGAATACTCAGCCAACGGCGTATGCACTAGACCCTGCCGATAGCATTCATTACGTATCTAAACACGATAACGAAACACTATGGGATCAGCTGCAATATAAACACAGCGCTAACATGAGTATTGAGCAGCGCGTTCGTGCTCATAATATGGCGTTAGCACTCCCTCTTATGAGCCAAGGTATTCCATTTATGCAAATGGGCGCCGACTTGCTACGTTCAAAATCGATGGATCGTAACAGCTACGACTCGGGCGACTGGTTTAACTTTGTTGATTTTACCCAAGATACCAATAACTGGAATATTGGCTTGCCACCCGCACAAGACAACGAAGTGAAATGGCAAGAAATTATGCCTATTTCTGCTAATACCCAAGCGGCTGCACAGCCACAAGATATTACCTTTGCACATGATGTATTTAATGAATTTTTACAAATACGTAGTAGCAGCCCACTATTTAGATTAACCACAGAGCAAGATGTTATTGAGCGAGTGGGTTTTCATAACGTAGGTAAAGCGCAGCAACATGGCTTAATTGTAATGAGCATTGATGATGGCGAAGGGCTAACAGACTTAGACCCTGCATTTGACGCGCTTGTTGTCGTGATTAACGCAACCGAGCAAACCCTTAGCCATACTATTGCCACCGCAGCGGATTTTGAATTACACAATGTATTAAAAAACAGTGTTGATGCAAGTATGGCTAGCGCCAATTTTGCCGCAGGCGATAACGAAGGCACATTTACTGTACCGCCTTACACATTAGCTGTTTTTACTAAAAACCAAGGTGAGAGCCAAGGTGCTGGTTTAAGTGCAAATGCAACCGTAGGGGCACCTGATGTAGTACCTTATGGTAGCACCGCTGTGTTTGTGCGCGGTAGTTTAAACGACTGGGGCACACGCGATGCATTTGAATATATTGGCGATGGTGAATACCGTATAGCAATTGCACTGAGCGCTGGCGATTACGAATTTAAAATTGCCTCTGAAGATTGGTCTACAGTTGATTTTGGCGCGCTTACTGACGCTGATAAAGATGTAGTTGAAAACCAAAGCGAGGCATTAACGCGCTCAGGTGCAAACATGACATTTAGCGCTGCCATTGATGCAACCTATGTATTTTCGCTTGATGCTTCAGACCCTGAAAATCCAACGCTTACTTTATACAACGAAGAGCCATTTATAGGCACTGCTATTTATGTGCGCGGTACGCTTAATGACTGGGGAGTAACCGATGAGCTAAGTTATAAAGGTAAAGGTATTTACACCTTTACTAAAACACTGAGCGCTGCAAGCTATGAATTTAAAGTAGCGTCAGAAGATTGGAGCACGGTTGATTATGGATCGGCTGAGGGAGATGCCAGTGTTATGGTTGGCACTGCAGAGCAGTTGTCGGTTGCGGGCGCGAATATGACCATCGACATTGCAGAAGAAGGTGAATACCAGTTTATATTTGACGCCAGTGATTTAAATAACGTATCGCTAAAAGTGCTCAACGCTGAAATGTTTGCACAAACGACAGTGTTTATTCGTGGCAGCTTAAATGACTGGAGTACTGATAACCCGCTGATGTACGAGGGTGATGCAATTTACTCTACATCAATAGAGTTAGAAGCAGGTGACTACGAATTTAAAGTAGCGTCTGAAGATTGGAGTACCGTTGATTACGGTGGAGCAGGCGATACGCCGGTAGTGGCAATTGATGAACTAACACCACTTGAAGCCGTAGGTGCCAATATAGCACTAAATATTACCGAACAAGGTACTTACACGTTTAATGTAATAGGCCCAGATAGAGAAAATGTAAGCATACTTATTAATAAGTAGTAGCAGTTTATTTTCCCAGACCTAAGCCGAGCATAGCCCTGTATGCTCGGTTTTTTTGTATGTACATAAGTGTGTGAAAGTATATTTGAATGCTAATTATAAATGTTTTGACTAAATTGCATTCAATATTAGATTGGCGTACTTTTATAAATCCCCAACCATACAAAAGAAAGCTAATGAGTAACTTAACCTTAAAAAGTGCTAATTTTGATCCTAAAGTAAAACAATACTGGATGGTTACTGCCTCGCTATTTGCAATGTTGGCTCTTGTTACTATACCGCTTATACCTATCATTTTACTTATTGTATGGCTGGTGGGCGGACGAATACTCGCAGCTATGTCGGCTGACTTATTACCACAAAAATTGGTAGTTAAACGTGGCATATTATTTAAAGAAGAAAAATCTATTCCGCTTGAAAAAATAACAGATGTAGGTTTAAGCCAAGGGCCGCTCATGCGAATTTTTGGATTATATCGTTTAAGCTTTGAAACAGCAGGGCAGTCAGGAAATGGTGCTTTAGTGTCTTTGCTTGGTGTGGTTAATGCGAGTGAGTTTAGAGAGGCGATACTTGAGCAAAAAGATGTATTGGCTAATCAAGGTAAAACGACGCAGCAGGCAACAGAGCAAAGTGAAAAAGAGCTACTGAGAGCACTTACTTATAGCGTTAAAAATATTGAGCAGATGCTACTTGTTTTACTTGATGAAAGGCAGCAAAAGTAACTTGTTTGAACTTGTAATGCTTATAAGGATATTTTTATGAATACGGAAATAGAAAATATATTTAATAATTATCCTGAGATAGTAAAAAGTAAGCTTATAAAATTACGAGAGTTAATTTATACCGTAGCACAAGAGCAAAACTTAGGAGCTGTTGAAGAGTCTTTAAAGTGGGGAGAGCCAAGTTATAACACAATAAATGGCAGCCCCATTCGCGTAGGCTTTAAGGGCTCCTCGTGTTATTTGTTTTTTTATTGCCAATCAAAGCTAGTAAGCACATTTAGAGAGTTGTATTCCCACACTCTCACCTTTGAAGGTAACCGGGCAATTGTATTTAATAGTGAAAAGCCATTACCAGAGTACCCAGTTAAAGAGTGTATTAAATTAGCACTGACTTATCACAAAGTTAAACGCCTACCTTTACTAGGCGCATAATTATAAGTATTCAGTTGATGTTTAAAACACACTACATATTTGGTTTGCGTCACAGGTAATAACGGTTACGTTTTCATAACCCACACGCGTTAACGCTTCTGCTCCTAACGTTGCGCGCGCACCACTTGCGCAGTGCACGTAAATAGGGCGAGCTGCGTCTTTTTCTATTTCCATCAGTTTCATCTCGAGTAATCCACGCGGAATATTTATAGCGCCGGCAGCCGATTTTGTCGCGTGCTCTGCAGGTTCTCGCACATCAATAAGTAAACCTTTATTTTGTTCAAGCTCGAGTTTTGCTTGCGCTGCGTCAATACGGCGTTGGTTAGGTGTGATAATTTTTAGTAAGTCAGGGATTGATGTAAGCATTAGTTTGTAAATCCTCTTTTTCTTAAAAAAGACATTAATAGGTGCTACTTGGTATAAGTAGGTTGAATTGAGTTAATACTTATAAATAACGTTAAAAACTGAAAGTTACTTTATATAAAGTAACTTAATAGTGCGGATACTGCTACAGCACTTCCGCCGATTAATAAAATGGCATCGCTAGTTTCATGGCCATCTTAATATTAGTAAAACCTAATGTTAATTATATTAGAACTTACTAATGTAAAAGTCTATACTTAAAAAGGTATTAAAAAAGAGAAATAATAAAAATGAATATTGAACAACTAGCTGTCAACGCAGAGCAAGCCGAACAGTTTTTAAAATTAATGGCTAACAAAAATCGCTTAATGATTTTATGTAGTTTATTACAAGGTGAGCAAAGTGTAGGTGAGCTAAATAAAAATGTACCTTTAGCACAGTCAGCGTTATCTCAGCATTTAGCAAGTTTACGCAAGGCAGATATGGTTGCTACTCGCAGAGAAGGGCACACTATTTATTACTCGTTGACCGACCCAAAAGTTGAGTCGATCATTGCTTTGCTATATGAGTGGTTTTGCCGAGCAGAAAATACTAAATAAACGTAGCTATTTCATCGAGTGATTTTTTATCCAGTGCATGAGCAGGTATTGTTGCATCATCACTTGGGTAGCCTGTAATAAGTAGCATGTATGGGCGTTCGTTATCTTTATCGCGATTACATATGTCGGTCAAAAAACTCATTGGCTTTGGAGTATGAGTAAGGGTTGCCAAACCACTGCGGTGCAAAGCTTGAATTAAAAAGCCGGTAGCTAAGCCAACAGACTCATGCACATAATAATTCGTATTTTTATCATCGGTGCTTACGCCGCCCTTTTTTTGACTAAATACAGCTATAAGCCAAGGTGCATGCTCTAAATAAGGTTTGTTGGCGTCGGTACCTAACGGTTTTAGCGCATCTAACCATTCTTCACCTGCTCTGCCTTCGTAAAAAGAACGCTCTAATTTTTCTGCGGCTTCTCTTATTTGTTTTTTTACATCGCTACTGTTTATAGCCACAAAATGCCAAGGCTGATGATTCGCTCCACTTGGTGCTGTGCCAGCTGCTTTTATACATGCTTCAATAATATTTTTTGGTACTGGGCGATCGCTAAAGCTGCGAATGCTATGGCGGCGTTGGCTGGTTTGTAAAAACTCGTTAGCACGATTTAGCATTTCTTCATGTGGATATTCTATAAAGTCATTTAACGGCTGGCTTTGGTGATCTTGCATGGCTTTTCGCTTCTTATAAAAAGTATATGTGGTTTTTATACCGAGTGAATACAGTACAGGCAAGTGTTATGAGTTTAAAATATGTTTATTTGTTGTTACAAATTTAACCAGCAAGTAACTTATGTTCCTATTTTCCTTGTGGTATAAAACATTATAAAAATAATTACTCATATTCAAGGAAGTAAAAATGCTATCAATAACAGGGTTATCTAAAACCTACGATAACGGCGTACATGCACTACAAGGTGTTGATTTATCTATCGGTAAAGGGATGTTTGGATTGCTTGGGCCAAATGGCGCAGGTAAATCATCGCTTATGCGTACCATTGCAACACTGCAGTCGGCTGATTCAGGTTCAATTACTTTTGATGGCATTGATGTATTTAAAGACCCACAGGCACTGCGCCAACGCTTAGGTTACTTACCACAAGATTTTGGTGTGTACCCGCGTGTTAGTGCTTACGACTTACTGGACCATATGGCTGTTTTAAAGGGTATTCATAATAAAGCAGAGCGTAAAGAGTCGGTTGAAGGATTACTTGCGCACACTAATTTATATCAACATCGCTCAAAAGCGGTCAGTGGCTTTTCGGGCGGTATGCGCCAGCGTTTTGGTATTGCACAGGCATTACTGGGTGACCCTGATTTACTAATAGTTGATGAGCCAACAGCGGGGCTAGACCCAGAGGAACGTAATCGTTTCCATAACTTATTAGTAAGCTTAGGCGAGCAAAAAGTAGTTATATTATCGACCCATATCGTTGAAGATGTTGCAGAGCTTTGCCCAAATATGGCGGTGTTGGCTGGCGGTAAGATTTTACTAGAAGGTAACCCAATAGCGCTTACCGATAAGCTCCAAGGCCAAATTTGGCGCAAAGCCATGAGCCAAGAAGAAGCGCTAGAGCTTGAACCGCAGCTGCCTGTTATTTCAAAACGCTTATTTGCTGGGCAAACCATATTACATGTATTAGCCAATGAAGCCCCTGAAGGTTTTGAGCTCAGCAGTGCAAACCTAGAAGATGTGTATTTTTCTACGTTGCTTAATCATCGTAACAGCCAAGTAGCATAAGGGGGCGCTATGTTTTTTAATATGCTCGCGTTTGAGCTGCGCTATTTTATGCGTCAGCCTTCGTTTTATGTGACCTCATTAATATTCTTTTTTATGGCGTTTTTTATAAGCTCCAGTAGTAAGTTTCCGTTAGGTGGGGCTAATGTTCATATGAACTCGCCTTATACCATTATGGTTTTAACGGTTACCTTTTGTACGCTTGCTATGTTTTTAGTGGTTAACTTTGTTGCAAGCTCAGCGATTCGCAACAGCGAGACCAAAATGGATGAGCTGGTGTTTAGTAAGCCCGTTAACCCGCTTGCTTATCAATCAGGGCGTTTTTTTGGTTCTTACTTAGTTGTACTTATTGTGTTTTTAAGCGTGCCACTAGGCGTATTTTTGGGATCTCACTTTGGCTTGTTGGTTGGCTGGCTCGATAGCGAGCTAGTAGGCCCCAATAAGTTTATATATTACGCAGCGCCTTTTTTATATTTAGCAGTGCCAAGCTTATTGGTCCTCAGTGCTATTTTTAATAGTGTGGCGGTCTATTTTAAAACCATGATGGCGGTATATGTAACGGCCGTGGTGGTTTATATAACCTACCAATTGGCGAGTATCTATTTTGATGATTTAGCGTTTAGAAATATTGTTGTTTACGCAGACCCATTTGGCACAGGGTCGTTAATTGACTTAACCCGTTACTGGACTGTAAGTGATAAAAATACTGAAGTGTTAACGCTTTCGGGCGATTTTTTAATTAACCGTATTTTATGGGTAGCAATAAGTTTAGCGATGTTTTTTGGCCTCGGAAAGTTAGGTAATCGCGTAGTCACTAAAAAACAGAAAAAGCAATTTGCTGTCTCTACGTTTGTAAAAAATAAACAAGCAGCACTTATTAGCAGCGCTAAAAATTACAAGTCAAAAGGGGTAAATACGAAATCGCAATTAGTAATGCGCAGCTTATTTGAACTTAAGCAAGTTATATTAAGTGCCCCTTTTATGATTTTAGCGGGTGTCAGTATTACTATGTTACTCGCACCACTTTTTGCACCTATTGGCGCATATGGCACAACGGATTGGCCGCTCACACAAAACATGGTGGGCATAATTCAAAACTCCTCCGCTTTGTTTATGTTTATCATTATTGCTTATTACAGCGCAGAGCTGGTTTGGCGAGAACGCCAAAGTGGTATGGGTGATATTGTTGACAGTTTCCCGGTGCATAACAGTGTGTTTTGGGTATCTAAAATTATTGCGTTAATCACTGCAGTTTGTGGCCTTTATTTAGTAGGCATGATGTTTACCATTGCAGTGCAACTGTTTAAGGGGCAATTTAACCTAGAGCTTGGTCAGTACTTATTTAGGTTGGGTTACCTTACATTACTGCCTTTAATTATGATGGCTATATTGGCGTTCTTTTTACAAATAATTAGCCCTAATAAATACATAGGTATGGGTTTGTTTATTCTGTATTACATTACTCAAATGGTAATGGGTGCTTACGGGTTTGAGCATCATATGTATCATTTTTCTCAAAGCAGTAGCGTACCGTATTCTGATATAAATGGTTATGGACATTTTTTACAAGGCGCGCATTGGTATACCCTATATTGGGGGGCATTGAGTGTGTTTTTAGCTATTGTAGGGTTTGCTTTATGGCATCGCGGCCCGTCGCAAACATTGCGTACTCGTTTATCTTTAGTACGTTACAACATGTCTTTAAAAGGCCAGATTGCAGCCGTTATAAGTTTATTGGTATTTGTGGGCGCGGGTTATAACATTTATTACAACACCCGTGTGAACAACGAGTTTGTAACAAGTGATGATAACGAAGCGCTACAAGTAAGGTATGAGCAAGAGTTCTCACAATACAAAGACTTGCCACTGCCTATAATAACTGATGTTGATTTAAACATTGATATTTATCCTAAAAAGCGTGCTTTAAATGCCGTGGCTAAAATTAAGTTTACCAATACCGCAAACGAGCCAATAACCCGTGTGTTAATCAACGAGCCTAGCCAATCTAAAAGCTGGGATGTAAAAATGGCGGGCGGAAAAATAGTAGAGCGTTTAACCGATTTTGGCATGGTATGGTTTGAGTTTGAACAACCGCTAATGCCCAATGAAGTGCGAGAAGGCGAGCTCTCAGTTTCTCGTGAACACGACGGTTTTGTTGATAGAAGATCTGATACTCAACTCGTGCACAACGGTACATTTGTAAATAATGGAGAATTATTACCAAATTTTGGTTATCAAAAGTATTTTCAAATTGCTGACAAGTATGAGCGCCGTAAGCACGAGTTACCTGAACTTGAGCGCGCACATAAACTAGAAGACAGCCGTTATTATACGCAAAATGAGTTTGGGCCTGCTAATGGCTTTATAAACTATAAGGCAACGGTAAGCACCGATGAGTCACAATTTGCGATTACTCCAGGTTACTTAAAAAGTGAGAGTGTAAAAGACGGGCGCCGTACTTTTGTTTATGAAATGGATGCTCCAATTATAAACTTTTACTCTGTGCTTTCGGCAGAGCTTGAAAGTAAAAAGGTTGAGCATAACGGTGTAAATATTGAGGTGTACTACCACAAAGATCATGCATGGAATGTTGACCGCATGATTGAGTCAGTTCAAGACTCAATAGATTACTACACACAAGCCTTTGGCCCGTATCAGCATAGACAGCTTCGTATTATTGAATTTCCTAAGTATCGCTCGTTTGCGCAAAGTTTTGCCAATACGGTACCTTACTCAGAAAGTATTGGTTTTATTACAGACCTAAGAGATGAGAGTAAAGTTGACCTACCTTACTATGTAACCGCACATGAAGTTGCGCACCAATGGTGGGGGCATCAAGTATCGGGGGCTAATGTAGAGGGCAGTGCTGTTATTTCTGAAACACTTTCCCAGTACAGTGCGCTTATGGTGCTAAAAAAACGCTTTGGCGCCGAGAAGCTCCGTAAATTCTTAAAGTACGAGTTAGATAAATACTTAATGGGCCGTACTGGCGAAGCCTTTGAAGAAATGCCACTATATAAAACGCAGGCTCAACAATACCTTCATTACAATAAAGGCTCAGTTGCGATGATGGCGATTTATGATCGTTTAGGTGAAGTACGCTTAAATGCAGCACTTAAAGCGTTTTTGAATGAGTTTAAATATCAATCAACGCCATATCCAACCACACTTGATTTACTTAGTTATTTAAAGCGAGATGCAACACAAGCTGAACAACGTTTTATTGATGATCAGTTTAAATATATAACGCTTTATGAGCTTGAAATGAAAGAAGTGTCGGTTACAGATGATGTTGATGGCGAAGGTTTTTATACAGTAACACTGAGCGTTGAAGCAACTAAGCAGCATGCCGATGGACAAGGTGAAGAAACTGAGCAGCCGCTCGATGAGCTAATTGATATTGCATTATTTAGCGACGACCCTGAAAACTTACTCGCTGAAGACTTTGTTATTTACTCGCAAAAGCATCAAATAGTGTCTGGTACCAATACTATTGAGCTAAAAGTAAAAGAAAAGCCAGTATTTGCGGGGGTAGATCCTTACATTAAGCTGGTCGACAAAGACAGTAAAAACAACTTAGCTAAGTTTTAACATCTATTTATTTACTAAGCACTTAAACTAACTACTTTAAAGGCCGCATTTATGCGGCCTTTATGTGTAATAAACTGTATAAAACTTCATAGCGTTTCTACATATTCCCCACAGCTTTTTACGCTAATATTTTATGTTCTCTTATAAAGTTACCTTACTGGTATTTAGTTTATAAGGAGGAGTATGAAACCATTAATTATAGGGGCGATAGCATTAAGCCTCAGTGCTTGTTCTGCGGTAACCATTCAGCCACAGGCAATAGCAAAAATAACGAGCCAAGCTAATTACGAAGATAGCCGCCCATTTTATTTATGGGGATTAGTGGGTGAGCAGCGGGTAGACGTAAAACAAATATGTTCAAATACACCGGTTATTCAAATGCAGTCACAACAAACGTTTAGTGATGGAGCGCTGAGTTTAATTACGCTTGGAATATACTCGCCCCATACCATCAAAGTGTGGTGCCAAGAGCAAGTACTAGGGGAGACATTATGAGCATCAAGCTATTTGCAGCCGGTTGCACACTGATTATTTTAACGGGGTGTACAAATATTTACTTTGATAACGGTATGCAGAGCAAAGTAAGCAATAAAACGCTAAAAAGCTCACAGTGGCATCATAATTTTGCACTTGCGTTGTACGAGGGATCAGAGCCGTTAGATTTAACAAAACATTGCCCACAAGGGGAGTGGCAAAGCGTTCATACGTATAAATCGTTTACTAATGGTTTAGCTGAGGTGGTTGTGAATCAAATTGGCCCAGCTTGGTACCCTAAAACAGTAGAAGTACAATGTAATAAGGTACCATTTAAAGCTAAATAATTATTTAAAATAGTTATTCGTAACGCAGTGCATCTATAGGGTTTAGTCTTGCTGCTTTAATAGCAGGGGCTAAACCAAATATAATCCCAATCATTGATGTAAATCCGAACGATAGTATTACAGCCCATACTGGTATGTATGCATCAGGCATACTTGGGACTAAAAACGAAATAAGCCCTGCGGCGCCATATCCTATAATGAGTCCTATTAAACCACCAAAAAGTGAAAGCACAACGGCTTCAACTAAAAACTGCAGCATAATAAAACCAGGTGTTGCGCCTAGTGCTTTTAATGTACCAATAACGCGTGTGCGTTCAGTTACCGACACTAGCATTATGTTCATAACACCAATACCGCCAACAAGTAAGCTAATGCCAACAATACCAGCAGTAATAGCAGTAGCACTGCTGGTAAATTTATCTATTTGAGCACGAGATTTTTCAGCGGTTTCAAATTCAAAGTCGTTTTCATCTTTCTCTTTTAGTTTATGTAGTTGGCGCAATACACGAGTAATTTTTGCAAGCACTTGTTCTTCGTTAGTACCTTCATTTAACCTAAACATAATTTGCACATTAGTTTGTGTACTTCCGCCTTCTAAAGCACTCATGGTACTAATTGGAATATTAATGTAATCGTCTTGGTCAAAACCAAATAAGCTACCTTGTTTTTCAGCAACGCCAATAATTCTAAACCATTCACCACCTAGCTTTATATATTCACCTACTGGGTTTTCAGGAAGGTTTAGCTTTTCTATGATTGAAGGGCCGATAAATGCGACCCTTCTTCGCTTATCATCGTCCTCAGCACGAATAAAGCGACCAAGTTCAGGATAAGTACGATACGCTTTTTGATAGTCTTGTTCGGTACCGATAACACGCGATGAATGGCTTTTATTTCCATACTCAGCTCCCCCCGAAAAGCGCCAGGTAAACATTAGGGCCGTTAGCGTTTCAGCTTCTTTTATACGCGACTTTAGAGCTAAAAAATCGTCGTAGGTAAGCTTGGCATTTTTACCAACCATTTCGAGTTCAATACTAGTGTAAGGCTTTATTGTTGTTACATCTGGCGACATATCAGCAAGTTGATCGTTTATTTGCTTTGTAAAACCCTGCATTACTGCAACGACAGTAACTACGGCGGCAACACCAATAATAATGCCCAAACAGGTCAGTGCGCTGCGCATTGCATTAGCTTTAATAGCTGAAAAAGCGGCCTTAGTGCCTTCCATTATCGCAAGAGCTGATTTAAACATGCTGCTTGATTCCTTCATCTTTAGTTACATCACTTACCACTTTACCGTCCACTAAACGAATCACGCGTTGGCAATGATCGGCAATTTCTTGCTCATGTGTTACTAAAATAATAGTGTGACCTTCGTTATGCAGCTCATCAAACAAATCCATAATTTCGCGGGTCGTTTTACTATCAAGATTACCTGTGGGTTCATCTCCTAATAATATATGTGGTTTTGTGACTAAAGCGCGGGCAATCGCAACACGTTGACGTTGCCCGCCCGATAGCTGGCTAGATAAATGATTAACTTTATCACCGAGACCTACCCGCTTTAGTGCTTCTAGAGCTTGTTGCTTGCGTTGTTTACTAGGAATAAAGCGATATACTAAAGGCTGCATTACATTTTCTAGTGCGGTTGCACGTGGTATTAAGTTAAAGCTTTGAAATATAAACCCGACACTTTCATTACGCTGATGAGCTAGCTTTGTCTCGGTCATACTTTTTACTAGTTTATCTTTTAAGTAGTATTCGCCACTGCTGGGTGTATCTAAACAGCCTAATAAGTTCATTAAGGTCGACTTGCCTGAACCAGAAGGTCCTATAATCGCCACGTATTCGTTTTGCATTATATGTACGTTTACATCATCAAGTGCCTTAAATACCTCTGAGCCCATTTTGTATTGTTTATTAATATGCTCTAGCTTGATTACCGCAGACATTAGGCTTCTTCCTTGTCTGCATCTGATTTAAGTTTTACCACATCACCTTCAGTCAGAAGACTTACTGGGCGCGCAGGGCCAATAACTATTTTGTCGCCCTCATTTAAGCCGTCAGTAATGGCTTGCTCTATATCAGATGATATTCCAACAGTTACGGCAATTTTGCTAACGGTGTTATCACTATTTAGTCGCCATACAAATGTTTTATCGTCTTCTTTTTGGATTGCTTCTATTGGAAGTTTTAAACCGTTTTCGGCAATGCTTGTTGCGATCTCTGCTCTACAACTCATTCCTGCATATAGCTGGCGCTCAGTAGTATCGAGTAATACTTTTACTTTAAACGATAAACCTTGAGAGCCGGCTTGGTTTTTAGCTGAAGTACCAATATTGATTACTGTGCCGCTAAATGGTTTATTAGGGTATGCGGCCGCATAAATATTCGCTTTTTGGTTAAGCTTAATGCTCGCAATGTCGGTTTCATCCACACGTAGCTCGGCTAAGATAGCGCTAGGATCGGCTACTAGCATTAAATCAGAGCCAATAATATTAGTAGTA
Organism: Pseudoalteromonas sp. SR43-7; assembly: GCF_014163785.1. Taxonomy (NCBI): domain Bacteria; kingdom Pseudomonadati; phylum Pseudomonadota; class Gammaproteobacteria; order Alteromonadales; family Pseudoalteromonadaceae; genus Pseudoalteromonas; species Pseudoalteromonas sp. SR43-7. Next base: position 82,412 of record NZ_JACJDY010000020.1, read on the forward strand.
CCGGCTATAACGGTTTCACCTTCTTTAATATTTACAGATGCAAGCAAGCCGCTCATTGGAGCTCTAAATACACTTTTACTTAAGCGATCTTGCGCAATTTGTAGTGACGCTTGTGCTTGGTTGTACGACTCTATTCGTGATTCAATATCGATTTTAGCTAGATCGCGTGCGCTTTCAATATTCTCGTAGCTCTCTTGATTACCTAAACCGACATCATATAAGTCTTTTTGTCTTTTAAGTTGGCGCTCTAGGTTAGCAAGGCGTGTTTTATTGTGTTTAATTTCAATTTCTGTGGCGCGAAGGATTGCTTTACTACGGGTAACTTCTGATTCAAAGGCAGTTGTATCAAGGCGCATTAACATATCGCCTTGTTTAACTCCTTGGCCTTCTTGAACAAATATTTTATCTACTCGGCCTGTCACTTCAGAGCGTAATTGCACTTGTGTATTAAAAACTAAATTACCTGAAGCCATTATTGAGTCAGCAATGTCGCCAAGCTCTACTTGAGCAATATTTACTTCGGCTTGTTTTTCATCGTCAGAAATTTGCTTTGACACAATTAGGGCTATAAATGCGCCTACAGCGAGTGTGATGATTATTGCTTTTTTCATTTTATCTATCCGTGAATTAAGTAATGTGGAGCTAGTATCTACCTCCACTTAAGAGTTAACTTGCTGCAATGATTGCCCAAATACCAAAAATAATAATTGAAGGAAGAGCAGAGAATAGGAGTGCTTTGTTAGTTGAAAAATTAGTCCAGCATTTTAAGCCGATCATTCCCAGCGCAATGCTCCAAAAGCTAAATAAGTTTATTGATTCTAATAAGCTATAAAAAGGATGGCCAACTTCAAGTCCTATTATTAATTGGTTAATAGATGCGTAGCTAAATACGGCTTGTTGAGATATTTGATCTGTACTTGCACTTAGTACAAGAGCAATTGTGCCTAGGCTTGAAATAACAACTGGCATTATTGTCCAGGTAGCGAATCCATACCAAGCTCCGTAGCTATGTTCTGATTCAGGATCTTGTTTTGCCACAAGCATATAATAAAGTGCCATTAATGCATTCATGATAGCCAGCGCAATTACGCCGCCAAACAAACCAAACCATATTTGGCCTTCTGCATTTTGCTCTATACTTTGGCGAATCATTTTTTGCTCGCCAATCGTCGCATCAATAGTTGATGCTGCTACTTGCTCATTAATCAAAAACTGCATATCAACAGTGGAATAAAAAATATAAATACTCGCCATTGAAACTAAAGACATGACTATAAAAGCAAGCCATGACCAACCTTTGGCGTGTTCAACACCATTGAAAGCTTTACTAGGACTTATATAAATATCGAGTAGGGCGCTAAACGCGTTAGGTGATTTCATTATTATTCCTTTATACCTATTTTATGGCTAGGCAGTTATAAATGCCCAGTGACTAGGTAATAGAATAAAGGAAAATGTATGTATTGTTTTCATTCAATTGTAACGGTTTGTTAACAGATGTGAGGGGTCTTGTTCAAAAACAAGAAAAGGGCCAAAAGGCCCTTCGTGTCGCAGCAAGTAACACATTCTTTCTTATAAATTAAAGTCTACAGAATAAGCAACGTAAGCTTTAATATCTGAGTCATCCATATCTGTATCAGATAAACCAAAAGTGAACCCATCTTTCGAAATTGATACACCATAATCTAAGATATTATCATCGCCAATAAAGTCACCAGAGTAGTGGCCTAAGTGAAATGCCATTTCAGTGCCGTTACTGCCAACAGCAAAACCGTAGTCAGCTGTCAGGTAAAGTGAATCACCAAAGTCTGTACCATCACCACTTGCAGCTGATGTTGCAAGTACTGAAGCACCAAATGTAAAGCCTTCAACACTGATGCTACCGTAAATTTCAGAGAAATCTGCGTCAGCTTCAGAAGCTGCATCTGGGTAAGCGTAATAAATATAGCCAACATCATAGCTAACGCTTTCGTTAATGTCGCCACCAAAGCCTGCATATAAATCAAGCTCATAGGTCATTTCATCTGCCCACGATGCATTTGAAGCCCAAGTACCTGCATAAAAGCCCGATTCATTGGCGTAATCAATACCGCCTGAAATAGCTGCATCGCCCCCAGTTTGCTCTTGACCACGCCATAAGTAGTTTGATGTTGCCGCTGCGTTTGCTGTTACTTCAGCATGTACGGCTGTTGACGTTAAAGATGTTGCGCCCATTAATGCTATAGCACTTATAGCGATGGTTTTTTTTAGTTTTAGCATGTCCATTTCCCGTTATATGATTTTTGCTCGCCAAGGTTTTTATTATGTATTCGGAACCTTTAGGCTGACGGCTTTTTATTGTTTAACTAACGGGATAATTGCACTGTGTGTGCCAGCTTCATTATTTTTTATTAAAAATTATTTTTATACATTAAAAACATGAGCTTGTATTTTATAGATTGAGAAGAGATATGGTATGTAGGAAGATGTTGCGCACACTGCTGGTGCATAAATTAACCTAGCCGCACCATAAAAGTACGGCTAAATTAGAAGTTTTTAGCCAAATATAGTGCGCATAAGGCTAATTGTTTCGTTTACACTACGACCTTTTTGAACTTCACTCACAATTGAATCGCGCTTACTGCGAATGTGCTCAGGAATATCGTCAGCAGCAAGTGCGCGGTCTACTAAAATTTCTGCAGACTCTTTACCTCTACGCTGAGTTTTACCTGTCGTAGTTGTAGTTCGTTTAGGCTTACTTAACAGTTTGATGTAGTTAGAGTTATCTGGTGTTTTTGCATCAGCATAGTGAAAGAAACATGGGATTAGTGCTTTAATAGCAACTAATTGTTCTTCTAACTCATTACTAGGTTTAGCCATTTTGTACCATGACATAGCTTGAATACCTTTTATAATATCTTGCCAGTAACGCTCAAAATCACTATTTTTTAGTTTAGAAACACCAAGGGCACCGCATAATGCATCTAATCGATTGTTTGTGATCGGAGTAAATATATCAGGGCGACGCATTGCAAGCAGTCGTGTTGCAGGCGCAAGTGTTGGTTTTTCATTATTGTCGGTGAATATTTTTGAATAAGCAGCAACAAATTGTTGATATTCGTATTGAGTAATGTCACCTTCAAGTGGAATGTTTACTAGTGCATCGTCAAAGGCACCTGGTAAATCGCCAAGCATTTGATGAAAGCTCTTCGCACTTTTTGTTGATGCAAACCATTCAACGTCAAAGTTATATGTGCTTGGATCAAGTGATGCCATGTGCTTACCGCTAAACGCAAGTAAATCTTCAGGAATCATATCTTTAAGAGATTGTTCACGAATGCTTTTAATGTAGTCTACTAAGCGAAGCTGTTCATCAAGAGCAATAACGTCTTTGTGTTGTTCTACAAATACACTTACTACAGGCCACGGAGCAATACGTAAAGTTTTAACCTGTAAAAAGCTGATAGCTGAAATAAGCTGATCGTGTAGCTTCTTAAGTACTGGTAATTGCTGCGGCTCTAGTAAATCGTAGTTCATACGATCTCTGCTTGCACTTAGCAATTCGTAACACCAAGGTAAAAAATCATCAGGGTGGTTTTCTACTTTCACGGCCATAAGGTTAAGGCTTAATTCTGAAGATTGCTTCAGAATGTTCTGATAGATTTGATTTTCTTGTTCGCCTAGCGTCATTTTTGACGGTGAAATTAGCAGTTTTTTCATGCCTTGTAGAATCTCCGGTTTAGATATATATTTTTTTGCTGGTCTATTTTAGCGCAATTACGCTAATAACAACAGCGCTGTCCTCCATACGTTGTAATTGAAGTAGCTAAATCGGTATTTTTGCTAATAGAATGAGACTAACGCTTTAACATGTATCAATCATTTTTATCTAGTACAAAGAGACTTTCAACTGAGGTATTAAAATGCTTTGCTATTTTTAGAGCAATTATTACCGAAGGGGTAAACCGGTTTGTTTCTACGGTACTTATTGTTTTGCGCGACACGTTAATAGCATCAGCAAGTTCTTGTTGTGAAAGCCCAGCTTCTTTTCGGTACTTTGCTATGTTATTTTGCATTTCCTCTCCTAATCACGATTTTGCCAAAGTAATGAAGCGCCATATACCAAGAGCATGATACCTAGATAGAACATTGCCATATTTGCATGCGAAACATCGCTAGGTATTGAATCGTTACTATACAAAACACCAAGAAGGCAAAATACAAATGCAAAACTTAAATGTTTATAGGCATTAGTATCAATGGTGTTTAGAAACTCATCTTTATAAGCGTATTGAAAATACATTTTTAACGGAAAGCCCCCTTTAATGAGGTAAATAATCACTATAACTACATAAAAAGAAACGCCCAATCCAACAAATAATAACCCTTCGTTATCGTGCTTTATTAGTGAGTAAACATTGAGAAGTAAACAAACCATGGCTGTGCTTATACTAAGCCATATATTTTGACTCATAAACTTTTCTTCAGTTTTAATATCCTGTTTTTTCATAATATTCATCCTGTGATAGTATTTATTTTTTGTAACCTATGGGTATCAATGTAACCTTAAGGTTTCACCGGGTCAATATTTATTTGTAACCTAAAGGTATCAAAATGTTTCAGGGGCGATTCAGGATAAGAATGTAATATCTAATAAAAAGCTTTTTTATCAGAACGACAATGATTTTAAGGCTAACACTCGCTATGATAAGAACATTATTTGCACGTTTTAAAGGACGATCATGAAAACCTTACTTAAAATTGTAGGTGTAATACTTTTACTATGTATAGCACTAATTGTTGCCGCACCGTTTCTAATCCCTACTGATACTATTTTTAACAAAGTGTCGCAGCAGGTAGAACAAACAACTGGGCGCACTCTTACTATTAAAGGTGATAAAACACTTAGCGTATTCCCTGCATTAAAGTTAGAACTTAACGACGTGCATTTTGCAAATATGGAATCAGGTTCGCGCGCCGATATGGCGAGTATGAAACAGCTTGCTGTACACATACCTTGGTTTTCATTATTTGGTGGTGAGTTTAAATTAGATAAGTTTGTTATAAACGAACCAAATATTTTATTAGAAACCGACAAAAATGGTAAAGCCAATTGGCAGTTGTTTGATGCAGTTGCAGAGCAACCAAAAGAGCAGAGCCAATCAGGTGAAGCGATAAAGCTTCCAGATAACTTTGATATTGAGTTAGGTGAAGTTGCTATTTATGGCGGCACATTTACTTATCTAGATGGTCAAACAGGTGCCGAACAACAAATTAGCGATTTAGAACTCGCTATTTTACTTCCTTCACTTCGTAAAACATTAGAAGTAAAAGGGGGTATTACTTATATGCAAGAGCGTTTTGATCTTGATATAAAATTAGATACTCCTGCTAAAGCAATTGAAGGTGCTACTTTTAATGTTAAACAAACCTTAGATTCTCGTTTAGTTGATTTAACGTTCGAAGGGAGCATAGCTAAGCAAGGTCAAGATATTAAAGGTCAGTTAGCACTAAGCGGTGAGTCTGTTAAAAGTATTGCGAAATGGCAAGGTGTAGAGCTAGACGCTAAAGACAATGCTTTTAACGGATTTAGTGTAAACGGTAAAATGCACCTACTAGGTGAGAAATTTAATTTAGAAGATTTAGTTGCGACGTTAGACGCATTAGAAATAAAAGGTAAGAGCGAGCTTAACCTAGGTAAGCGTTTAGCAGTAAATGCTGATATTGATTTAGGTATGCTTGACTTAAACCCATATCTACCTGAAGCAGTGGCAAAACAAGAAGAGCCAGAAGAGCAAGAAGATAAACCTGCAGAGCCAATAGTATGGGATGACACTAAAATTGATTTAAGTGCATTAAATTCACTAGATGCAAATGTAGTGATTCGTTCAAGTGGATTAAAAGCAAATGATATTAAATTAGGCGCAAATCAATTTACTGTTGCTTTAAAAAATAGCGTTGCAAAACTAAGCCTAGATAGCTTTTCTGCTTATGAAGGGTCAGGTAAAGGCGTTATCAATGTAAACGCACAGCAAGTACCTTATAAAATATCAACTAACTTTGACTTAGCTGGAATAGATGCACAGCCTTTATTAACGGATGCGGCAGGTTTTGACAAGCTAATGGGTAAGGGGTCTTTAAATTGGAACCTAAACACAACTGGCCAAAGTCAAAAGTCGTTTATTGGTGCGCTTAATGGAAAGCTTGGATTTGAGTTTGCTGATGGAGCTGTAAAAGGTGCGAATATAGCTGAGATGGTTCGTAAAGGTAAGGAACTCATTTCAGGTAACTTTGGTGCTGCATCTGAAGGGCTTGATACCGGATTTGAAGAATCTGAGCAAACCGATTTTTCAGCATTAACTGGAAGTTTTAACTTTACTAATGGCGTTGGCAAAAATACCGACCTATCACTTATCAGCCCACTTATTAGAATATCAGGTGAAGGCGACGTTGATTTACCGCAAACAACGGTCAACTATCGTTTGGTTACAGGTATAGTTGGATCTATCGAAGGTCAGGGAACTACCGATGACAGCACTGGCTTTAAAATACCACTACGTATAAAAGGGCCTTTCCACGATGTAGGTATAAAGTTAGATGTTGGTGATGCGCTCAAAGATGAAGCTAAGCAGAAGGTCGATGAGGCAAAAGAAAAAGCCAAAGACAAAGCAAAAGATAAAATTAAAGATAAATTAAAAGGTTTATTTGGTTAATTTATTACACTTTAAACAAACAAGGCACATTACAGGTGCCTTGTTTGTTTTGTAACCACCTGTAAAATAGCTACATAGCCGTAATTACTCAGCTTTAATTTCCCAACACTCCAAATTAATTAAAAAATAACCTATCGCTACCCCCTCAATGCTGGTACAATTGCCCGCCCTTAAGAGACAACTCGTTTGTTTTTGAGTGGGATTTAATCGAAATGTCTTGATTTTAAACAAATTTAAGACACGTTGTAATTACTACACCGGAGGTCATTAACATGATCCAAATGCAAACTCAGCTGGAAGTTGCTGATAACAGCGGCGCTCGCAAAGTGCAGTGTATAAAAGTCCTTGGTGGTTCTCACCGTCGCTACGCAGCGATTGGCGACATCATTAAAGTTTCTGTAAAAGAAGCTATTCCTCGCGGTAAAGTGAAGAAAGGTGATGTTAAAAACGCGGTAGTTGTGCGTACCAGAAAAGGTGTTCGCCGTCCAGATGGTTCTCTGATCCGTTTTGACAGCAACGCTGCTGTTATCTTAAATGATAACTTACAGCCAATTGGTACACGTATTTTCGGCCCTGTGACTCGCGAACTTCGTAATGATAAGTTCATGAAAATCGTTTCACTAGCCCCAGAAGTACTGTAAGGAGCCAATCATGGCAGCAAAAATACGTCGTGATGACGAAGTAATCGTACTAGCAGGTAAAGACAAAGGTAAGCGCGGAAAAGTGCTTTCAGTTGTTACTGAATCTGGTCGAATCTTTGTCGAAGGCATAAACTTGATCAAGAAACACCAAAAGCCGGTTCCACAATTGAACCAAGCTGGCGGCATTGTTGAGAAAGAAGCATCTATGGATGCATCAAACGTTGCGATCTTCAACTCGGAAACGAGTAAAGCTGATCGTGTAGGTTTCAAGATTGAAGATGGTAAGAAATTACGTATCTTTAAATCTACTGGTAAAACTATCTAATAGTTGGAGTAGAATGATGGCGAAACTGCATGAAGTATATAAAGACAAAGTAGTTGCTGAACTTCAAGAGAAGTTTGGTTTCAGCTCTGTCATGCAAGTCCCTCAGATCGAAAAGATCACATTGAATATGGGCGTGGGCGAAGCCCTAGCTGACAAGAAGATTTTAGATAACGCAGTAGCGGATCTAGCAGCAATCTCTGGTCAGAAACCTTTAATCACTAAAGCACGCAAATCTGTTGCTGGCTTTAAAGTGCGTGAAGGCTACCCGATTGGTTGTAAAGTAACCCTACGCGGCGAGCGTATGTGGGACTTTTTTGAGCGTTTGGTATCAATCGCTATCCCACGTATTCGTGACTTCCGTGGCGTAAGTGCAAAGTCTTTTGATGGACGTGGCAACTACAGCATGGGCGTACGTGAACAAATCATCTTCCCAGAAATCGATTACGATAAAGTAGACCGTGTACGCGGTATGGATATTACTATCACTACTTCTGCGAAATCTGATGAGGAAGGCCGTGCGTTGTTAGAAGCGTTTAACTTCCCATTTAAGAAATAAGGGTAGGGTTATGGCAAAGAATTCTATGAAAGCGCGCGAAGCAAAGCGCACAAAACTAGTTGCTCAGTACGCTGAAAAGCGCGCTGCACTAAAAGCTATCATCAGTGATGTTAACACATCTGAAGATGATCGTTGGGACGCGGTACTTAAGCTACAAGCTTTACCACGTGATTCTAGCCCTGCACGTCAACGTAATCGTTGTAACATTACGGGCCGCCCACATGGTTTCCTTCGCAAATTCGGCATGAGCCGTATTAAAGTTCGCGAAGCAGCTATGCGCGGTGAAATTCCTGGCCTTAAAAAGGCTAGCTGGTAATAGAATCATGGGAGTAAGACTATGAGCTTGCAAGATCCTATCGCGGATTTGTTCACACGAATTCGTAACGGTCAATCAGCGAAGAAAGTATCTGTAACGATGCCAACTTCAAAGCTGAAAGTAGCATTAGCTAAAGTACTAAAAGACGAAGGTTATATCGTAGATTTCGCTGTTAACGGCGAAACTAAACCTGAGCTTTCTATCGAGTTGAAGTACTTCGAAGGCAAAGCTGTAATTGAAAATATCCAGCGTGTAAGTCGCCCTGGTTTACGTATCTATAAGAAACGTGACCAATTACCTAAGGTAATGGGTGGTCTTGGTATCGCTATCGTATCAACTTCTAAAGGCCTAATGACAGACCGCGCAGCACGTAGTGCTGGTGTTGGTGGTGAAATCATTGGTTTTGTAGCTTAATCGGAGGGGAACTATGTCTCGCATAGCAAAGGCACCAATTACTGTTCCTGCCGGTGTAGAAGTTACATTAAAAGGCCAGGAAATCACAGTTAAAGGCAAAAACGGTGAACTTACTCGTACAATCAACAACGCTGTTGAAGTACAAGTAAATGACAACGTTATTACTACTTTACCTCGTGATGGCGTAGCTAATGCATGGGCTCAAGCAGGTACTGCTCGCGCTCTAATCAACAACATGGTTGTTGGTACGCATGAAGGTTACGAGAAGAAACTTCAGTTAGTAGGCGTGGGTTACCGTGCTGCAGCGAAGGGTAAAACATTAGATTTAACTCTTGGCTTCTCACACCCAGTTAATTTCGCAGTTCCTGAAGGAATTACGATTGAAACTCCAAGCCAAACAGAAGTTCTAGTTAAGGGCGTAGACAAGCAGTTAGTTGGTCAAACAGCTGCTAACATTCGTGCATACCGTAAACCTGAGCCTTATAAAGGTAAGGGTGTTCGTTATTCAGATGAGAATGTACGCCGTAAAGAGGCTAAGAAGAAGTAAGGTAAGACGATGGATAAAAAAACAGCTCGTCTACGTCGTGCTAAACGCACTCGTAGAAATTATATTGAACAAGGCACAACGCGTCTTGTTATCCACCGCACGCCACGTCACATATACGCTCAAGTTGTAAATGCTGAGGGTAATGTACTGGCTGCTGCTTCTACTGTTGAAAAGGCTATTAGCGAAACAGTTAAAGGCACCGGTAACGTTGAAGCTGCGCAAGCAGTTGGCAAAGCGGTTGCTGAACGTGCGGCTGACAAAGGCATCGAAAAGATTGCTTTTGATCGCAGTGGCTTTAAATATCACGGCCGTGTGAAGGCGCTAGCTGATGCTGCGCGTGAAGCCGGTTTGCAATTCTAGGAGTAGACTATGGCTAACGTAGAAGCAAAGCAACAACAGCCTGATCTAGCTGAAAAGCTAATCGCGGTGAACCGTGTGTCTAAAGTAGTTAAAGGTGGTCGTATCTTTAGCTTTACTGCACTAACTGTAGTTGGTGACGGCGCAGGTAAAGTAGGTTTTGGTTATGGTAAAGCACGTGAAGTTCCAGCTGCTATTCAAAAAGCAATGGAAAAAGCACGTCGCAACATGATCAATGTAGACCTAAATGGCAATACATTACAGCATCCTGTTAAGGGACGTCATGCTGGCTCACTAGTGTTCATGAAACCAGCCTCTGAAGGTACTGGTATCATCGCAGGTGGTGCTATGCGTGCAGTGCTAGAAGTGACTGGTGTTCAGAACGTACTTTCTAAATGTTACGGTTCTACTAACCCAATCAACGTAGTACGTGCAACGATTTCGGCTCTTGAGAATATGAATTCTCCACAGTCAATCGCTGCAAAACGTGGCCTTCGCGTAGACGAAATACTGGGGTAACCATGGCAAATCAAACTGTAAAAGTAACACAAGTAAAAAGCTCTATCGGTCGTTTACCGAAACATAAAGCTACATTACGCGGTCTTGGTTTACGTCGTATCAACCACACTGTTGAGTTAGAAGACACAGCATGTGTACGTGGTATGATAAACAAGGTTTCTTACATGGTTAAGGTAGAGGGTTAATTCGATGCATTTGAATACACTTTCACCTGCTGCAGGTTCAAAAACTGCTCCAAAACGTGTTGGTCGTGGTATCGGTTCTGGTCTAGGTAAGACTGGTGGTCGTGGTCACAAAGGTCAAAAATCACGTTCTGGCGGCAAAGTACGCGTTGGTTTTGAAGGCGGTCAAATGCCTATGCAACGTCGTCTACCTAAATTTGGTTTTACTTCTCGCAAATCTTTAGTATCTGCAGAAATAAACCTTTTTGAAATCGCTAAAGTTGAAGGCGATGTGGTAGACCTAAGCGCGTTACAAGCAGCTGGTCTAGTTAAAAAGAACGTTCTTTTCGTTAAAGTTGTTAAATCTGGCGAAGTTTCACGCGCTGTTACCGTTAAAGGCCTTAAAGCCTCTAAAGGTGCTCGCGAAGCTATTGAAGCTGCCGGAGGCAAGGTAGAAGACTAAGGAAGTACTAATGGCTAAACCAGGTCAAGATACAAAAAGTGCACAAGGTGGACTTTCGGAATTGAAGCGCCGATTACTCTTCGTATTGGGTGCTATCATAATTTACCGTCTAGGTTCATTTGTGCCGATCCCTGGGATTGACGCCGCTGTACTTGCCGATTTCTTCGAGCAACAAAAGGGCACCATTGTTGAAATGTTCAACATGTTCAGTGGTGGTGCACTTGAGCGAGCTTCAGTGTTAGCACTGGGTATTATGCCGTATATCTCGGCTTCGATTATTACGCAACTATTAACGCATATGTATCCTCCGTTTATAGAGCTTAAGAAAGAAGGTGAGCAAGGGCGTAAAAAAATTAGCCAGTACACACGCTATGGCACGCTTGTGCTAGCTACTATTCAATCAATCGGTATTGCTACTAGCTTACCGGGCATGATGGAGGGGTTAGTTGTTAACCCTGGTATGGGTTTCTATTTCACCGCTGTGGTGAGTTTAGTTACTGGTACTATGTTCCTTATGTGGTTGGGTGAACAAATAACAGAGCGCGGTATCGGTAACGGTATCTCTGTTCTAATATTTGTTGGTATTGTAGCTAACTTGCCGTCTGCTATTGGTTCGACAGTCGAAATGGCGCGCCAAGGTGATTTGAATGTTTTTGTACTGTTGATGGTTGCGGTAATCGTATTCGCTGTTACTTATCTTGTAGTGTTTTTCGAACGTGGACAACGTCGTATTGTTGTTAACTACGCTAAACGCCAACAAGGTCGTCAAGTATTTGCTGCCCAAAGCACGCATTTACCACTAAAAGTAAATATGGCGGGTGTTATTCCACCAATCTTCGCTAGCAGTATAATTCTGTTCCCTGGTACAATTGCTAGCTGGTTCGGCCAAGGTGAAGGTCCAGTCGCTGATGTATTACAAGCTGTTGCTACTACGTTGACTCCAGGTCAACCGTTGTACTCGCTTGTTTTAGCTGCGGCTATTATCTTCTTCTGCTTTTTCTACACAGCGTTGGTTTTTAACCCACGTGAAACAGCAGATAACCTTAAGAAATCTGGCGCATTTATCCCAGGTATTCGTCCAGGTGAGCAGACATCTAAATACATTGATAAAGTGATGACACGCCTGACATTGGCAGGTGCTTTGTATATAACCTTTATCTGTCTGGTGCCTGAATTCATGACGATGGCGTGGCAAACGCCATTCTACTTCGGCGGTACATCAGTTTTGATTATCGTTGTAGTAATCATGGACTTTATGGCACAAGTACAGACTCACCTGATGTCTCATCAGTATGATTCTGTGCTGAAAAAAGCGAACCTTAAAGGCTACGGTCGATAAGGTCAGTTTACGGAGTTGAGCAATGAAAGTACGTGCTTCCGTTAAGAAAATATGCCGTAACTGTAAAGTTATTAAACGTGCTGGTGTAGTACGCGTAATTTGCAGTGAGCCTAAGCATAAGCAAAGGCAAGGCTAAGTAAACAGTCGTGCAGGCTGAGTTTTCTCGGCCTGTGTTTTTAGTAGTGATTTGGTCTTCGTTTGAGTATCCTTACGGGCTTTTCAAACTTTTGATTACCAAATTCGAATATAGGAGATGTGTTAGTGGCCCGTATTGCTGGCATTAACGTCCCTGATCATAAACATGCAGTTATTGGTTTAACAGCTATTTATGGCATAGGTAAGACTCGCTCTAAGGCTATCTTAGAAGCGACTGGTATCGCCGAAACCACAAAAATCGGTGAACTTTCAGACGAAATTCTTGACGTACTGCGTGATGCAGTTGGCAAGTACACTGTTGAAGGTGATCTTCGTCGTGAAGTTACTTTAAATATCAAGCGCCTAATGGACCTTGGTTGTTATCGTGGCCTACGTCACCGTCGCTCTTTACCACTACGTGGTCAAAGAACTAAGACTAACGCGCGCACCCGTAAGGGTCCTCGTAAGCCTATTAAGCGATAAGGGGATAGTATTATGGCTAAGACACCAATTCGTCGTAAAAAGGTTAAAAAACAAGTTGCTGATGGTATGGCTCATGTTCATGCGTCTTTCAACAACACTATTGTAACGATTACCGACCGTCAAGGTAATGCACTATCATGGGCTACTGCCGGTGGTTCAGGTTTCCGTGGTTCACGTAAATCTACACCATTTGCTGCTCAGGTTGCTGCAGAGCGTGCAGGTACTGCTGCTCAAGAATACGGTTTAAAAAATCTAGAAGTTTTCATTAAAGGTCCAGGTCCAGGTCGTGAATCTGCTGTACGCGCTTTGAATGCTGCTGGTTACCGTATTACCAACATTACTGACGTGACGCCAATACCACATAATGGTTGTCGTCCACCGAAGAAACGTCGCGTTTAACAATAGGTTAGGAGAAATAACATGGCAAGATATTTGGGCCCTAAGCTCAAGCTGAGTCGTCGTGAAGGTACTGACCTGTTCCTTAAGAGCGGCGTAAGAGCTATCGACTCTAAGTGTAAACTTGAGACTGCACCTGGTCAGCACGGCGCTCGTAAAGGTCGCTTATCTGATTACGGTTTACAATTACGTGAAAAGCAAAAAGTACGTCGTATCTACGGTGTATTAGAAAAGCAATTCCGTAACTACTACAAAGAAGCTGCTCGCCTTAAAGGCAACACAGGTGAAAACTTGTTACAGCTTTTAGAGCAACGTTTAGACAATGTTGTATATCGCATGGGTTTTGCTAGCACACGTGCAGAAGCACGTCAGTTAGTAAGCCATAAAGCGATTTTAGTTAATGGTCGTGTTGTGAACATTCCTTCATACGTAATTACTCCAGAAGATATTGTTGTAATCCGTGAGAAGTCTAAGACGCAAGCACGTATCATCGCTGCTCTAGAGTTGGCTGAGCAACGTGAAAAGCCGACTTGGGTTGAAGTTGACGGTAAGAAATTGGAAGGCAGCTTTAAGCGTCTACCTGAGCGTTCAGACCTGTCTGCGGACATTAATGAACAACTAATCGTCGAACTTTACTCTAAGTAAAGTTAAGAGTTAAGAGAGGATAAAATGCAGGGTTCTGTTACAGAATTTCTAAAACCAAGGTTAGTCGACATCGACGCTATCAACCCAACGCGTTCTAAAATAGTTTTAGAACCATTAGAGCGTGGCTTTGGCCATACTCTGGGTAATGCTTTACGCCGTATATTACTTTCATCTATGCCTGGATGTGCAGTAACTGAAGTTGAAATCGACGGTGTATTACATGAGTACAGCGCGAAAGAAGGCGTTCAAGAAGACATCATTGAAATACTATTAAACCTCAAAGGTTTAGCAGTAACGTTAGAAGGCAAAGATGAAGTTTTTCTGACCCTGACTAAATCTGGTGTAGGCCCTGTTACTGCGGCTGATATTCAGCACGATGGCGATGTAACAATTGCTAATCCAGATCACGTTATTTGTAATTTAACTACAAATAACAGCGAGATCAGCATGCGTATTCGTGTTGAACGTGGTCGTGGTTATGTGCCGGCATCTAGTCGTTTATCCTCTGATGACGATGAGCGTCCAATTGGTAGATTGTTGCTTGATGCATCATTTAGCCCAGTTGAACGTATTGCGTACTCGGTTGAATCAGCTCGAGTTGAGCAACGTACAGATTTAGACAAGTTAATCATTGATATGGAAACAAACGGCACTTTAGATCCAGAAGAAGCGATCCGCCGTGCGTCTACTATCTTAGCTGAGCAATTAGATGCATTCGTAGATTTACGTGATGTAACTGAGCCAGAAGAGAAAGAAGAGAAGCCAGAATTCGATCCTATTCTACTTCGTCCAGTTGATGATCTTGAATTAACAGTACGCTCAGCAAATTGTTTGAAAGCCGAGCAAATTCAATATATCGGTGATTTAGTTCAGCGCACTGAAGTTGAGCTTCTTAAAACGCCTAATTTAGGTAAGAAGTCTCTAACTGAAATTAAAGACGTGCTAGCTTCACGTGGACTTTCTCTAGGCATGCGCCTAGAAAATTGGCCACCTGCAAGCTTAGCTGAATAATCTAAATCACTATATTAGTTTAGTTAGAAGGATAGGGTCATGCGCCATCGTAAGAGTGGTCGTCAATTAAACCGTAACAGTAGCCATCGTAAAGCGATGTTTAGCAATATGGCAGGTTCTTTGGTGAAACATGAAATCATCAAAACTACTTTGCCAAAAGCGAAAGAGTTACGTCGTGTAATTGAACCTTTAATCACACTGGCTAAGACTGACAGTGTAGCAAATCGCCGTTTAGCGTTTGCTCGCACGCGTGATAATGAAGTTGTTGGTAAATTATTCAGTGAAATCGGTCCACGTAACGCGGATCGTCCAGGTGGTTACACTCGTATTCTTAAGTGTGGCTTCCGTACTGGTGATAATGCACCAATGGCTTATATTGAACTAGTTGGTCGCCCAGCGACTAGCGAAGCAGTTCAAGAAGACGCACAGTCTGCAGAGTAAGTCTTAAAGAAACCTAAAAGCCGAGCTTATGCTCGGCTTTTTCTTGCCTAAAATTTGTCAAACTATATGAACCAGTAATTACCTTCTATTATGTGCATCGACTCTTAGATTCTTAATCGATAGGTTGTTTTTACAGTTATTTTAATAGCTCTGCCTAGTTACCCTTTACTTACCATCGATCCAAAATAGCCTATCCGATTTTAGTTAAAGAGCATTTTTACTTTGTATAGTGATTTACAGTTATTAATAATAGCACTTCGAATTTAACTGCCATTAAGCAATCCCTAACGAAGTTTTTATTGATTAGAGCTGATCAGAAGATATAAGGGTCGCTCTCTTATCTATATACCGGTACTAAGAACCTCATAGTAAAGCTAACCATTGGGGCCTTAGTAAGCTCACTTCTCAAATAAAAATATAGCCCACTGAATTTAAATCTCAGCTTTTGACTATTTCAAATGATTTTAGTAACACGACTCTTAACTTATTGGTTGGCTTTTTCAGCATTGATGATCCAAATATGTCCCTACTGATCACTAGTTACCATAACTTTGACTTTAAATAGCTCTATAAACCTCTCAATACAGGTGGTTTAGTTGTGTTTTTGAGCGTTTAGCTCAAATACTCAGCGAACAGCACATTATTTCAAGTTTTCTTCAAAAAAGGGTTGATCTGTTTTCGGATCTCCCTATAATGCGACCCCACTGAGACGGGAAACAGCAACGCATAGCGAGGCACGAACAACTCAGGGTGTTAAGTAAAACTTAGATTGAATCTTTTTAGAAAGTTTAAATTTAAGTATTGACAA
>NZ_JACJDY010000021.1:0-96215 GCF_014163785.1 Pseudoalteromonas sp. SR43-7
TACAGCGTGAACAACTTGTAATTTAAAGCCTAATGAATAATCTCGTTGTGTTCGTTTGAGCGGTGTATTATTTGACTTGGTCATAATAAATCCTAAATGTGTAAACACATTTCAGGACGAGACAATTCTAAAAATAAAAAAGCCGCATTAATAAAATGCGGTTTATAAACTAAAACTACTTTTAATTATTAAAAATAGCCACGAACACCAAAGCGGAAGTTTCTGCCTGGTAGTGGGGCTTTATCTTTAATAAATGAGCTATGTACAAAACCTAACTCATCAGTAATGTTATCAACGTTTATATACAGCTGTGCATCGACACTGCCTAAACCTAATTGGTAATTAGCTTGTGCATCAAATAACGTATAGCCATCAGTTTGAGTTTCAAAGGCAGTTACATCGTTTTGATCAAAGTAATGAGTACCCGTTAATGTTAGTTGTAAGTCACCTAAATCGTACTGTAACTCAGAGCCTAATTTATTGGCAGGGATACGTGGTAAATTACCTTCGTCGTCTTTTAGTTTTGCACGAGTTGAGTCACCAAATACTTTAACCATAGCGCTTGGTGTTACTTGGTAATGCGCGTCAAACTCAATTCCATAAAGCTCTGCGTCTTTACTTGTAAATTGATAAACCGCAACAGCATCGTCATGTGCACCAATAGCTGATTCTAAACCATCTTCTTCATCGTAAACTAACCCCGTATTTTCTTGAAAATAAAAGTTTTTGATATCGTTATAGAAAAAGTTAACGGTGTAACCAAAATCACCGCTAAAGCGTCTAAAGCTTAAATCTAAGTTTGTTGAAGTTTCCTGCTTGATATTTTCTGGCTCAAAATGCGCTTCATTATCTTCAATATTGTAACCAAGGCCTAGCTCGTAAGTGCCAGTTGCAATGTGTAAACCGTTAGATAAAAGCTCTGCCGAAAGTGGTGCTCGTTCTGAATGAGAAATACTCGTAGCGATACTATGACCTGGCTTGTATTGCCAAATGGCACCAGCAGAGGCACTTAAATTGGTAAAACTTTCATCATACCCAATGGTTTCTTCGTCGCTGTGATCTATTTCTACTTCATCGTGGCTATGCTCGTGTGCCGTGATTTGGCTTTCAATTTTGTAATCTTCAACACGTGCGCCAAGTTCAATTGTAATGTCGCCAAATTCACGCTCTTCTAGTAAATATAATGCGTTAGTTGTAGTTACACTTGCGGGTGTAAAGGCTTCTTCACCAATTGCATCGTAGTCAGAATCGCTGTAGTGATAGCCCATCATTCCGTGCCAATCAGCAAACTTATGCTCTACATTTAAACGTGCTTCAGTCGTTTTATTTTTAAAAGTAGTACCAATTTCGCCATCTTCAATTTCGCTGTGCGAGTAATCTGTGTAGCCAACACGTAGGTTGATGGTTTCAATCCAGTTATTATGAAGGGCGTAACTTACAAGCCCTTGCCAGCGATCTTGCTCTAAATGTGCATAAACCGGCTCTTCAGCTGCTTCGTCTTCATGTTCTTCATGCTCTTCTTCAGTTTCACCTTCGTGATCGTGATGATGCTCATGCCCAGGAATACCGTAATCGGTATCAATGCTACCGTACGAAAAACCAATCGTTAAATGATCGCCAACATAGCTGGTACCAAAGTTAAGTGTTTCGCTATCAATAAAAGTATTTTCTACAGAATTCTCTGTTTCTACATCGCCATCATCGTCGGCAATAGTGAAGGTAGGTGTTTGGTAATCATCGCCACTGCGCTTAGTGCCATCAAAATGAAAGTTAAAGCCTTCATTACCTGTTTCTAGTTTTGCAGCTACTGTGTTTGAGTTTGACACTGTATCGTGGCTGTATTCAGCAGCACCCGTAAGCTCGTCGATATTGTCTGTAGGAATGCGGTTATCAACCACGTTTACAACACCGCCAATTGCACCAGAGCCATAAAGTAGGGTACTTGGGCCACGTAATACTTCAATTTGTTCTGCTGCTAGGCTATCGCTTGATGTCGCATGGTCTGGGCCAATACGTGATGCATCGCTGGCATCTAATCCGTTTTGTGTGATTTTAACGCGAGGGCCATCTAAACCACGAATAATTGGGCTTGATGATACAGGGCCAAAGTAACTTGCATTTACGCCTGGTAAACCTTTTAGCGTTTCACCAAGAGTTGGTTTAGATTTATTTCTTAATTCATCACCTGAGAGCACGCTTACTGGCGATATCATCTCGAGGCTATTTTTATGAAGTGCAGAGGCATAAACAACCACTGTCTCAACTGATGTTGGTTTAAGCGATACAGACAGGTTGTTTGAAGATTCGCTAACAGCAATACGAGAGTCTACGTAGTTGTCTTTACTAATATGTAATTGGCTATTTGCATCGATTTCTATAGCAAATTCGCCTAAATCATTACTTTTAACGCTTTGGTTTTTACCATGCACATGAATTGAGGCATTTTTAATTGGTTGATTTTTATCATCCATTACTTTGCCAGTAACAGTGGCAGCCAAAGCTGATTGAGAACATAAAACAGAAAAAATAGCAGAGGAGATTAATGTTAACTTTGTCATGGATATATTGGTTCGCGGTTATTATGTTGTGATATAATATAACACCGCAAAATCAGTGAATCAACAATGTTATAGTATAACTTTGTATTTTGCGATGAATGATCTAAAAATGACGATTAAACCAATTTTATAAAAATTATAATAATAGGTATGTTAATAGAAATACCTATTTATTTAAGTGCGAGACTTATAGCGCTGTAGGTTTATCTGGGTATTTAAGAGCGGCTATCTATCATTATAAAATCTAGTTTATGCTGCGCTCTTGTCTGGTTTGTTATATCTATAGATTCAATCATTTCGCATTCGTCGCGGATCATCTCTGAAATAAGGCTAGGGTAGTGGCGGCAGTCTTCTGGACGGTCAAGGTAAATACTGCAGGTATACATATTTTTAGCGAGAGGCTCCTTTTTAGGCGCAATTTCTAAAAATGGGCACACTTGAAGTCTTAAGCCTGTTTTTGGGTCAAACCAAATTTCGTTGTTTTTAACGTACTCATAAATTTCGGGGTTAAAGAGCTCCCATAAATCTATTTCTTCTTTCGTTGCGCTTAAGTCGCCGCCACCATATTTAATACAGCATTTACCACACTGGTTGCACTCTTTCATAATTTGCTAATTTAGTTGGCTGTTAACACATTTAAGTTAGCTATTAGTGTAGCACCAAATTTATTATTAACGCTCTACTGAATTGCCCCAGTGTTTGCTTTTTGGGTGTGTAAAAAAGTTAGATACAATAACTTAAGTTAAAACCCCTTGTTACATTTTATATAGTACAGGCTTTATTTAATGCTTTACTCTAAGGTGGCGAAAAATATTATGAAACCTGCTTGGGCAGCTGTGTAGTTATTAAATGTTGCTGAGCGGGATCCCTAAGTAGGATGTAATTATGAAAGAAGCTGTTACTAAGTTAAAAACAGAATTTAATGCAAAGTTATTATATTGGAACAACCTCAAAAGTAGCAAAGCCAAAGCGGCAATCATCTTATTATTTATAGTTGTCATTGCACTTAAAGTGTTTACGACCATCTTTACGTTGGATTGGGTTGCAAGTTTATTCAGTGTGTGAGGTTACTAAGAGTAATTGCGATAAAGTTTAATTACAGTGTGTTTAACGCCTACGCGATGTTCATTATTAATGTATTATTACGCTATACACCAAATTAAATAAATCAGTTGTTTAAATACATTTTATAATGACTGTAATGATACATTTTAGCTAAATTGAGTCAGTAAATTAGTTTAGTTGCACTAAAGGATAACCAGTGATGATGAATACAAAAATATATAAAGCGGTACATGACCTAGCAGAAGATTTAATGGCGGCGGCTAACAAAAATAACCGAGAAAAATTTGAATCTTTATTTGCTCAATTAAAAGCGATTTGTATTGAAAACGAAAATACCTCAAAAGATCACCCAGTACAATGGGAAACTTTGGCTGATTTTACCGAAGAGCTAGAAGAGGCAATCACGACTTATGAAAAAGCATTAGAAAAGTCTGTTGCGATTAATAACAAAGATCACATGTCATCAGTTTCTTTTTCAATGGCTACACTGCAGCTAGAACTTGGTCAAAAAGACGAGGCTATTAAAAATCTTCAAAATGCTAAGGTTAGTGCTAATAAAATTGAAGATAAAGAGCTTAAAGCTGAAATACACGATCTACTAGAGTCACTTATTGAAGAAGAAGGTTAAATACTTAAAATTTACTAGCTCAGACTTGATCTGACAGTTACCCATATTAAATACTATTTCTTTGGATTTAGCTTAAGTTAGTACAATTTAATGAAACGCTGATGGTTTATACCCTCAGCGTTTTTTATTTCCGCTATTTATAGCTTATCCATAAAGTTCACAATGTACTTTGCAATCTCAACTGGTTTTTCTTCAACACTAAAGTGTCCTGAATCGAGTAAATGTATTTCAGTGTTCGGTACATCTTTTAAATATGCTTTAGCGCCTGCGGCTATAAACGCAGGGTCGTTTTTACCCCATACAATTAATGTTACTGGTTGGTACTTGCGTAAATAAGCTTGCCATTTAGGGTAGTCGAGAAGGTTATTGTAGTAATCTTGTAGCAATTGTACTTGAATTACTCTATCGGATTTAGTTTGTAAAAAGTGAAGATCGTGCGTCCAGCTATCAGGGCTCATTACTTCTGGGTTACTTTGTACGTCTCGTAAATATTGCTTATTAATAATGGCTTTATTAGACGTGAACGAATAAATTTTATCACTCTGCGCTTGTGATTTGTCCTCATTCGCGGCTTTAAAAAAAGCTTGCCTCGGTAGGGTTAGCCCCTCTAAATACGCATTACCATTTTGTACAATAAGTGCATCAAGTTTATTTGGGTTATTTAACAACATTCTAAAGCCCACAGGAGCTCCAAAGTCCTGTATATAAAGGCTGTAGTGCTTTACTTTAAGTGTTGTTAGTAATCCTTCAACGTATTGAGCTAGAAATTAAAAAGTATATTTTTGAGTTTTTGGGTTTGGGCGTGCGCTATAACCAGAGCCTAAATAATCAGGTGCAATCACATGATAACGACCTGATAAGAGTGGGATCAATTCTCGGTAGCTGTGTGAAGACGACGGATACCCATGTAAAAGTACAATGGTTTGCTTATGCTGCGCGCCAGCTTCTCGGTAAAATATCTTTTTACCGTTTACATTTGGATATTTGTAAGTGGTTTTTGAAGGCCATACTGCATCAGCGGCATATACTTGAGCGGTAAACGTAGATATTGAGACTAATAAAAACACAATAAATGAGACGATGTGAGCAGGTTTTACTTTAAGGCTTTTTTGTATATCTAGGTGCATTAGTAAACTCGTTATTTTTGGTAATGACGCTTTATTTATTTACCAGACCTATTATTTACACAATTGCATTCAGTTAATAATTACAAGTTATTACTAATAAGGACACAGTAACAATACCTGTGTTTTTAAAGCACATTACCAAATATATAGTTGATTAGAGGGTAAGTGGTTTTTTAGCAGCTTTTTGTAATTTAAAAAAGAGATTCGTTAATTTACTTTTGTTATTATTAATTTGTTAGCTTACAGAATGTGTACAGCGTTAAGCTAGTATTTTGGAGAAAGGACGTGCTCGAACAAATAGAACAATGGATTGATGCAACAAATATTAAATATAAAACCCAAAGAATTAGCTGTGAGAAATTTGCTAGTGAGTTTGCAGGGTTTTATCCTGTCGAATTTTTAAAAAATGCCTTTTACGTTGTTGTTGATAAAATACCAAAACCTGACTTTCCAATCCTGCGAGAAATGGGTTTAGGCGATTTTGTAGATATGGATGTAGCAGGAATAACGTATAAAAATACATATTATATACTTCCTGATGCTGCCAAAGATTTGAGGGTTCATTTTCATGAGCTTGTGCATGTAGCGCAGTGGCTTAAGCTTGGCCCAGACGTGTTTATCCTACGTTACATTAGCGAAATTCAACGTGTGGGATACAACGACGCACCGCTTGAAAAAATGGCATACGCTCTGGATGAGCAATTCGTAAGTAAAGGCGATAAAATAGATGTGCTTAGGCACGTAGCCCAAACGCTGTAACTCAATTTTAGGTTGAAAGGAGTTTATATGTACAGAATTATTGGGTGTTTACTTACTTTAGCGTGTATTAATAGTAATGCAGCATCGTTTGAAGAAGATATTGTTTCAGCTCTGCTTGAGCGTACAACTCATGATGTGACTTACGACGGCGCTTATCGCTCTATTGGCTACCCTGGTGGGGATGTACCTAAAAATATAGGTGTGTGCACCGATGTAATAATTAGAAGTTACAGAAAGTTAGGTGTTGATTTACAGAAACTCGTGCATGAAGACATGCAAAAAAACTTTGCGCTGTATCCATCTAAACGTATTTGGGGCTTAACTAAGACTGATAAAAATATAGATCACCGACGTGTTCCAAATTTACAAGCTTACTTTGAGCGCCATGCAAACGTATTAAGTAAATCCAACAAAGTGAGTGATTATAAAACCGGTGATATAGTAACGTGGATGTTACCAGGTAATTTACCTCATATAGGTATGGTGATTAATGAGTTATCTCAAGATACGGGTAACCCACTTATTGTGCATAATATAGGGCGTGGTCCGCAAAAAAGCGATATGCTTTTTAATTATAAAATTACCGGACATTACCGGTTCGTTCCACACTATTGATAAGTTTAATAAACGATGGATGTAAGTATTGATTTTTATTTCAGATCAATACTTACATTGCCATTGGGTTTACAGCAGCACAACAGTATTTCGCCTTCGCGTACAAACGCAAGTGGCTCTTCGTTATACTCAACACTGCCTGACACTAACGTTGCTCTACAAGCGCCGCAATAGCCTTCACGGCATTGGAATGCGACGTCTATTTTCATGGATTCTAAGCAGTGTAAAAGAGAAGGGCAGCCAGCGGTAAATTCTATACACTGGCTGTTTTCTGCAAGCGTTATGCTTGCAGTAGACTTGTCACTCATTATAAATCAAAATCACCAAATTCTGATGCATCAACTTGAGAGTCTATTTGACCAACAAGGTATGAGCTTATTTCTGCTTCTTGTGGTGCTACTTGCACGTTATCAGACACTAACCACGAGTTTATCCACGGGATAGGGTTACTGTTATTTTCAAACTGTGCTGGCAAACCAATCGCAGTCATACGTGCATTGGTAATGTATTCAACGTACTGACATAAAATATGTTTATTTAAGCCAATCATTGAACCATCTTTAAATAAGTATTCGGCCCACTCTTTTTCTTGCTCTGCAGCATCAACAAACATTTTAATTGCTTCGTCGCGGCACTGGGCAGCAACAATCGCCATTTCTGGATCGTCCTTACCGTCTTGCATGATGTTTAAAATATGCTGAGTACCAGAAAGGTGAAGTGCTTCATCGCGTGCAATTAGCTTGATGATTTTAGCGTTACCTTCCATTAGCTCGCGCTCAGCAAATGCAAACGAACATGCAAAACTTACGTAAAAGCGAATCGCTTCAAGAATATTTACCGACATCATAGCCAGGTAAAGTTTCTTTTTAAGCTCAAATAAATTAATGATAACTGTTTTACCGTTAATCTCGTGTTTGCCTTCACCGTATAAGTTGTAAAGCGATACAGAGTTAATTAAGTCATCGTAGTATTTAGTTACGGCATCAGCACGTTCGCTAATTTTATCGTTGCTAACAATGTCATCAAAAATAAGCTCAGGTGCTTGTGTTACGTTACGGATAATATGCGTGTATGAGCGGCTGTGAATTGTTTCACTGAACGCCCACGTTTCTATCCATGTTTCAAGCTCTGGTAGCGATACAATTGGAAGTAGAGCCACGTTTGGCGAACGACCTTGTACACTATCAAGCAGTGTTTGGTATTTTAAGTTGCTTAAAAATATATGCTTTTCGTGATCTGGTAATGCTTGAAAGTCTAAACGGTCTTTACTTACATCTACTTCCTCAGGACGCCAAAAGAAAGACAGTTGCTTTTCAATTAACTTTTCAAAAATTGGGTATTTTTGTTGGTCGTAACGAGATACGTTTACAGTTTGGCCAAAAAACATTGGCTCTTGCATTTGGTTATTATGGTTTCGGCTAAAAGTAGTATAAGACATGTTTATCACTCAAAAAACTATCAGAAAAAGCGGGCTAAATGCCCGCTTAAAATAAAAATCAGCAGTTATATTTTACACGCGCCGCCTTCACAATCGTCATCTTCCACTTCTGGAGCATCTTCTTGTGAATCTGAGGCGCCATCGCGAGTATTGTGGTAATACAAGGTTTTAACACCTAGTTTGTACGCGCTTAGTAAGTCTTTTAATAAGACTTGCATAGGTACTTTACCGCCTTCGAACTTGTTTGGATCATAATTTGTATTTGCAGAAATTGTTTGGTCAACAAATTTTTGCATTATGCCAACAAGCTGTAAATAACCATCGTTTGATGGAATGTCCCATAGTAGCTCGTACTGATCTTTTAAACGCTCATACTCAGGAACAACTTGTTTTAAAATACCGTCTTTACTTGCTTTAACGCTAATATGTCCACGTGGTGGCTCAATACCGTTAGTTGCGTTAGAGATTTGCGACGATGTTTCTGATGGCATTAATGCACTTAGTGTTGAGTTACGCATACCGTGCTCTTTAATACTTGCACGTAGTGTATCCCAATCAAGATGAAGTGGCTCATCACAAATTTTATCTAAATCACGTTTGTACGTATCTGTTGGCATAATACCTTGTGAATACGTTGTTTCGTTAAACTTAGGACATGCGCCACGTTCTTTAGCAAGCTCGTTTGATGCTTTCATCAAGTAATATTGAATAGCTTCAAAGGTTTTATGCGTTAATGCATTAGCGCTGCCATCAGAATAACGCTTACCGTTTTTAGCTAGGTAGTATGCGTAGTTAATTACGCCTATTCCTAGTGTACGACGACCCATAGTTGCATTTTTAGCAGCCGGTACAGGGTAGTCTTGGAAATCAAGTAAGTTATCAAGTGCGCGTACTGCAAGTTCAGCTAGCTCTTCAAGCTCATCAAGTGACTCTATTGCACCTAGGTTAAACGCAGAAAGTGTACAAAGGGCAATTTCGCCTTCTTCGTCATTCACGTTATTAAGTGGCTTAGTTGGCAATGCAATTTCTAAACATAAGTTAGATTGGCGAATTGGCGCAACTTTAGAAATAAATGGGCTGTGTGTATTACAGTGATCCACATTTTGTAAATAAATACGACCAGTACTTGCACGCTCTTGTGCAAACATAGAGAAAAGCTCAATGGCTTTAATGCGTTTTTTACGAATAGACTCGTCTTGTTCGTATTTAACGTAAAGTGCGTCAAACTCAGCTTGGTCTTCAAAAAATGCATCATAAAGGCCAGGCACATCTGATGGGCTAAATAATGTAATGTAGTCATCTTTAATTAAACGAGAGTACATTAGTTTATTAAACTGTACGCCGTAATCAAGGTGACGAACGCGGTTGTCGTCTACACCACGGTTATTTTTAAGTACAAGTAGGTTCTCTACTTCTAAATGCCAAAGCGGGTAGAATAATGTTGCTGCGCCGCCACGTACACCACCTTGTGAACAACTTTTAACCGCTGTTTGAAAGTGCTTATAAAAAGGGATACAACCTGTGTGATACGCTTCGCCGTTACGAATATGGCTACCTAGCGCACGAATTCGACCTGCATTAATACCAATTCCCGCACGTTGTGAAACGTATTTAACAATAGCTGACGACGTTGCATTGATTGAATCAAGGCTGTCGCCACATTCAATCAATACACACGAGCTAAACTGGCGAGTAGGCGTACGTACACCCGACATAATTGGCGTTGGTAGAGATATTTTAAATAAAGATACTGCATCGTAAAAACGTTTAATGTAATCAGTACGTGTTTCACGTGGGTAATCTGAAAATAAGCTTGCCGCAACTAAAATATATAAAAACTGTGCACTTTCGTATATTTCACCCGATACACGGTTTTGAACGAGGTACTTACCTTCAAGTTGCTTTACAGCAGCGTAGCTAAAGTTAAGATCGCGAGAATGATCAAGGTATGCATCAAGCTCATCTAACTCTTGCTCTGTGTAATCTACTAGTAAATGAGCATCGTAGCGTTTATCGCCAACCATTTTTGTTACGTGGTCAAATAAACGTGGTGGCTCAAATTGACCGTACGCTTTTTTACGTAAATGGAATACAGCTAAACGTGCAGCTAAGTATTGGTAATCAGGCGATTCTTTTGAAATCTGATCCGCTGCTGCTTTAATGATGGTTTCGTGAATGTCTTTAGTACGAATACCGTCGTAAAACTGAATGTGCGACTTTAATTCAACTTGCGAAACCGAAACGTTGTTTAAACCTTCGGCGGCCCACTCAATAACGCGATGGATCTTATCCAGATCAAGAGGCTCTTTACGCCCGTCACGTTTGCTTACAGATAACTGTTGGTTCATTTGCCTGTATTCCTTGGGAATTATGTATTTTGACCAATGCTTTATACCTCGCTGGGGCAAGGTATATACTCATTTATTATAAGTTTCGCCATATTTGCGAATTTAATTGAATAACATTTGGCCACAATATCTGGTGTTGTTCAATTTAGAGATCACAAGATAGTGTGGTCTGAGTTGTTTTGCAAGGGACATAATTGCCCCTATTTGTGGATAACTTCGGGATAACGTATTTGTGTTAGTAGATACTCACCTTCGAACAATCATTTAAGTTGAAATATGCAAAAATCAACTAATGATCTGCTAAATTTACGCATTTTAAAAATAAATTTTGACTGCTTTTTTTATCAGCAAGCTTTGTGTGAAAACTAACACAATCACAATATATAGTGTTTATTAATTAACATGGCACTATATATGGTTAAAACCATCAATTGGGCTTTGCCAGTTAAAATCAGCATTCCAGCTGTTGGCTTCATCAATACTTGGTATGTAACCCCAAAGTGCCGTTGCTGTGCGCATACCTGCGGCTTTGCCTGCTTGTATGTCTCGCTGTGCATCACCAATGTACAAACAGCGTTTTGGTTGCACTCCCATAAGCTTTGCACAGTGTAGCAGCGGTAAAGGGGATGGCTTAGCTTCAGCTAAGGTGTCGCCACTTATTACTACACTGGCATTTTTCAATGCGGGAATTGCTGCCACTAAAGGATCAGTTAAAAACCCTGGTTTGTTAGTCATGATCCCCCATTTGATCTTTTTCTGATCAAGGGCAATAAGCAACGATTCAACACCGCTGAAGCAATGTGTGTGATTTGCTATGTTTGCAGCGTATTCGTCAACTAATTGCTTAATAAGCTCGCTTTGAGGTTGTGTGTCCCATAACTCTTTAAAACCAGCCTCTAATAATGCGCCTGCGCCGTTAGATGCCGCAGGACGGTATACATCACTACTAACAGGCTCTATTTTATTATTAATGAGAACTGCATTTAAAGCCGCACCTAAATCTTCAGCGGTGTCGAGTAGAGTGCCGTCTAAATCAAATAAAAATGCATCGTACTCAATAAGGGGGAGGGGGGCTTGAGAGTTAGCCATTAAGCTAACTTCTCGAAGTACAGTATGTAATTTACGCTAACGTCACTATTGAGCGTATATTGCTTTGATAGTGGGTTATAAGAAAGGCCTGTACTTGCACGAACTTTTAAACCCGCTTGCTCTGCCCATGTAATAAGCTGTGCAGGTTTTATAAACTTTTTATGGTCGTGTGTACCTTCAGGCACCATTTTTAAAAGCTTTTCAGCACCAACAATAGCGTATAAATATGCTTTAGGTGTTTTGTTCAGGGTTGAAAAAAACACGTCTGCGCCTGGTTTGGCAAGTGCAGCTACGGCATGAATGATAGATGCTGGGTCGGGAACGTGCTCAAGCATTTCCATACAGGTTATTACATCAAAGCGCTCTGGGTGTTGCGATGCAAACTCTTCTGCTGGCACTTTTATGTAATCTACATTTACGCCAGTTTCTAAACTGTGCAACTTAGCAACAGTTAAAGGCTCTTGCCCCATATCGATGCCAGTTACTTTTGCGCCCATGCGCGCCATGCTTTGGCTTAAAATACCGCCACCACAGCCAACATCGAGTGTTTCTTTATCGAATAAGCCTTGCGTTTTGTTTGCTATAAAGTCTAAACGTAACGGGTTAATTTCGTGAAGAGGTTTGAATTCTCCGTCTAGGTCCCACCAACGCTCGGCGATGGCTTCAAATTTTGCTATTTCTGCGTGATCTACATTTTGATGTTCGGTCATAAAATACTTCCTCGTCAATCTGAGGCCATTATATAGGGCTAAATTGATAAATCGCAAAGTTTTGCGCCTGTAAATTAAAATTAATTGTGATAGCATGGCTGTTAGAAATAATAACAATACTCTTAATACCCAATACCGGG
Organism: Pseudoalteromonas sp. SR43-7; assembly: GCF_014163785.1. Lineage (NCBI taxonomy): Bacteria > Pseudomonadati > Pseudomonadota > Gammaproteobacteria > Alteromonadales > Pseudoalteromonadaceae > Pseudoalteromonas > Pseudoalteromonas sp. SR43-7. The sequence continues at coordinate 12,478 of NZ_JACJDY010000021.1, forward strand.
TTGTTGAGAGCTGATACTGAAGGAATGTGATATCAAATGACTGATCTCGCCAATGAAATTCTGCCAGTCAATATTGAAGACGAGTTAAAAAACTCCTACTTAGATTACGCAATGAGCGTAATTGTAGGACGTGCATTACCAGACGTACGTGACGGCTTAAAACCTGTTCATCGCCGCGTTTTGTTTGCAATGAACGAGCTTAGTAATGACTGGAACAAGCCTTACAAAAAATCGGCCCGTGTGGTCGGTGACGTAATCGGTAAATACCACCCACACGGCGACAGTGCAGTTTATGACACGATAGTTCGTATGGCTCAGCCATTCTCACTGCGTTATATGCTAGTAGATGGCCAAGGTAACTTCGGTTCGGTTGATGGTGATTCAGCAGCGGCAATGCGTTATACAGAAGTACGTATGGCTAAAATGTCGCATGAGTTATTAGCCGATCTTGAAAAAGAAACGGTTGATTTCGTTCCTAACTACGATGGCACTGAGTTCATCCCTGATGTTTTACCAACGAAAGTTCCTAATTTATTAGTGAATGGTTCGTCAGGTATTGCAGTAGGTATGGCTACAAATATACCACCACATAACTTAACTGAAGTTGTAAATGGTTGTTTGGCACTTATTCAAAATCCAGATTTAACTATTTTAGAGTTAATGGATTATATTCCTGGTCCTGATTTCCCAACGGCTGCAATTATCAACGGTAAGAAGGGTATTGAACAAGCCTACTTAACTGGCCGTGGTAAAGTGTACATGCGTGCACGCGCCGACATCGAAACCGATGAAAAAACAGGCCGTGAAACAATCATCGTTCACGAAATTCCTTATCAAGTTAATAAAGCTCGTTTAATTGAAAAAATTGCTGAGCTGGTTAAAGATAAGAAAATTGAAGGTATTAGTGCGCTACGTGATGAATCAGATAAAGACGGTATGCGTATCGTTATTGAAATCAAACGTGGTGACGTAGGCGAAGTTATTTTAAACAACTTGTATTCACAAACTCAGTTACAAACTGTGTTTGGTATGAATATGGTTGCTTTAATTAATAACCAACCTAAATGTTTCAATTTAAAAGAAATGTTAGAAGAGTTTATTATTCACCGTCGTGAAGTAGTAACTCGTCGTACAGTATTTGATTTACGTAAAGCCCGTGACCGTGCACACACGCTTGAAGGCTTAGCGATTGCGCTTGCGAACATTGACCCAATTATCGAACTTATTCGTAAATCCCCTACACCTGCTGAAGCTAAAATTGCTTTAACAGCGCGTCCGTGGGAATTAGGTAATGTACAAGGTATGCTTGAAAAAGCAGGTGAAGACAATGTTGCTCGTCCAGATTGGTTAGCAAGCGAACTTGGTATTCGCGATGGTCAATATTATATCTCTGAGCAACAAGCTCAAGCAATTCTTGATTTGCGTTTACATAAGCTAACAGGTCTTGAACACGAAAAAATCTTGACCGAATACCAAGCGTTATTAGAACTAATTGCTGAACTACTTTATATTTTGGCAACTCCTGAGCGTTTAATGGAAGTTATACGTGACGAGCTAGTTGAAATTAAAGAGCAATATGGTGATGAGCGTCGCACTGAAATTAATGCAGCTGCTCACGATATCAGCCTTGAAGACTTAATTACCGAAGAAAACGTAGTCGTAACGCTTTCTCACGAAGGTTATGTGAAGTATCAAGCATTGTCTGATTACGAAGCACAGCGTCGTGGTGGTAAAGGTAAGTCAGCAACGAAGATGAAAGATGAAGATTTCATCGAACGTCTATTAGTTGCAAATACACACGATACTATATTGTGTTTCTCTACGGCCGGTCGTTTATATTGGCTTAAAGTATATCAGTTACCATTAGCGAGTCGTGCAGCGCGCGGTAAGCCAATTGTTAACTTGTTACCACTTGAAGCTGATGAACGTATTACTGCTATATTGCCAGTACGCGAGTACGCAGAAGATAAATACATCTTTATGGCAACAGCATTTGGTACAGTTAAGAAAACACCATTAACGGCTTACAGTCGTCAACGTGCAAGCGGTATTATTGCTGTTAACTTAAATGATGGAGATAGCCTGATTGGGGTTGATATTACCGATGGTAGCAACGAAATTATGTTGTTCACTGATGCAGGTAAAGTTGTACGCTTTAAAGAAGCTGAAGAAACAACAGTTGTTGATGAAAACGGTAACCCAGTATTAGACGAAGAAGGTAACCCTGAGATTCGTTTCAAAGGCGTTCGCCCAATGGGTCGTACCGCTACAGGTGTTCGTGGTATTAAAATGGCCGATGATCAACGCGTAGTATCGTTAATTGTACCAAAAACTGACGGTGCTATTTTAACGGTAACTGAAAATGGTTACGGTAAGCGTACACAACTAGAAGATTACCCATCTAAGAGCCGTGCAACACAGGGTGTTGTATCTATCAAGGTGAGTGAGCGTAACGGTGCTGTTGTTGGCGCTGTACAAGTTGATGATAACGACGAAATCATGATTATTTCAAATCGTGGTACCTTAGTACGTACTCGCGTTAATGAAGTTTCTACGGTTGGACGTAACACCCAAGGTGTTATTTTGATCAGAACTATTGACGAAGAGCAAGTAGTTGGTTTACAACGTATAGAAGAGATTGAAGTTACAGAAAGTGACTTGATTGATATTGAAGACGTTGAAACTGTAGATACGGTTATTGATGAAGTAGCGGATGATAATCCTCCTTCAGAATAATTGATATTGAAAAAGCGGCCTTGGCCGCTTTTTTTAATGTTGTTGAAAAAAATTAATAGGGTGTGAAGTTATATTCATTCACTAAAACTCAAAGGTTTAGTGGGTGGGTATTGAGCATTCATGCTTAGTAGTTAAATTACTGGAATGAGGCAAAGGTAATGAGTAAATATAATTTTTGTGCGGGGCCAGCTATGCTTCCGCAAGCGGTTATGAAAAAAGCACAAAAAGAGTTTCTAGATTGGCAAGATTTAGGTGTGTCTGTGATGGAAATAAGCCATCGTAGCAAAGAGTTTTTAGCCCTTACAGCTAAATGTGAAGCCAGCCTTCGTCGCCTAATGAATATCAGTGATGAATTTGAAGTGTTGTTTATGCATGGTGGTGGTCGTGGTCAGTTTAGTGCTGTGCCATTAAATTTACACCAAGAAGGCAAAGCTGCGGTTTATTGCGAAAACGGCGTGTGGTCAAAAAGTGCAACAGACGAGGCCAACAAGCTTACTCAAGCAACCTCTATTGATGTGCGTAATGATGCCAATGGCGAGTTTTCTATTAAACAGGTTGCTGATTGGGTGTTACCAGAAGATGCATCTTACATTCACTATTGCCCTAACGAAACGGTTGACGGCTTAGAAATTTTTGATGTACCAAGCCACCCAACTGCACCGATCGTTGCTGATATGTCGTCAACTATTTTATCACGCGAAATAGACGTTAATAAATTTGATTTAATTTACGCTGGTGCGCAAAAAAATATCGGCCCGTCGGGCATATCAATCGTTATTGTTCGTAAAACATTACTTGAGCGTGAAGGCTTACCTAAGCCAGGCATTTTAGATTACACATTAGAAGCAAAACAAGGCAGCATGTTTAACACGCCTCCTACATTTGCTTGGTATTTAGCTGCTGAAGTATTTCAATGGCTTGAAAGTAATGGTGGCGTAAAAGCGATGGAAGTTCAAAATATTGCTAAAGCGCAGCTACTTTATGACTTTATTGATGAATCGATCTTTTATACCAATAAAGTAGCTAAACATTGCCGTTCACGTATGAATGTTCCGTTTTGGCTTAATGATGAAAGCTTAAATGATAAGTTTGTTGCTCAGTCTAAAGATGCAGGGTTACTTGCTCTTGAAGGCCACAGAATTGTGGGCGGTATGCGCGCAAGTATTTATAACGCAATGCCTATTGAAGGTGTTCAAGCACTTGTAGACTTTATGGCTGCTTTTGCAAAGGAGCACAGCTAATGGAGCAGCTTCGTTTAGAACCTATTTCTAGAGTAAATGGCACAGTAACCCTACCAGGTTCAAAGAGTCTATCGAACAGAATTTTATTATTAGCAGCACTTGCAAGCGGTACTACCGTTGTAGAAAACTTACTTGATAGTGACGATATACGCCATATGCTGGGCGCCTTAAAGTTATTAGGTGTAAATGTAACTTTAAATGATGACCGCACTGTAGCCACCGTAGAGGGTGTTAGTGGTGTGTTTAATACACCGACTGAGCCATTGTTTTTAGGTAATGCGGGTACTGCTTATAGACCTTTAACGGCAGTACTTGCTGGCGTTGCTGGTGAATACGAGCTAATAGGCGAGCCACGTATGGAAGAGCGCCCGATAGGGCACTTGGTTGACGCGCTGCAAGCATTGGGTGGTGATGTTACTTATACAAAGCACAAAGACTACCCACCACTTAAAATTGTCGGTGGCCAAATAAAAGGCGGTGAGGTTGAAATTGACGGCAGTATTTCAAGTCAATTTTTAACCGCTCTATTAATGGCAGCGCCATTATTTAACGGTGATACAACAATAACTATTAAAGGTACTTTAGTCTCTAAACCTTATATTGATATTACACTTGATGTAATGGCACGTTTTGGAGTTAATGTTGAGCACAGTGATTATGCAACTTTTAAAGTTAAAGGTGGTCAACAGTATCAATCATTAGATCGCATAATGGTTGAAGGCGATGCATCTTCTGCCTCTTACTTTGTTGCTGCGGCTGCAATTGCAGGCGGTGAGATTGAAATTAAGGGCGTGGGTGCCAAGTCGGTGCAAGGTGATATAGGCTTTGCCAAAGTAATGGAGCAAGTAGGCGCAAAAATTGATTGGTATGATGAGCGTTTAGTTGTTCGCAAAGGCGAACTAAAAGGCGTGGATATTGACGCCAATGCAATTCCTGATGCAGCCATGACTCTTGCAACTGTTGCTCTTTTTGCCAAAGGCCCAACAGCCATTCGTAACATTTATAACTGGCGAGTAAAAGAGACAGACCGTTTATATGCAATGGCAACTGAGCTTCGTAAAGTAGGCGCACAGGTTGTAGAAGGTGAAGATTTTATAGAGATCACCCCACCTGAAACATTTAATGATGTTGCTGTTGATACTTACGACGATCACCGTATAGCCATGTGTTTTGCAATGGTTGCCGTTGGTGGAAAGCCAATAACAATTAATGATCCAAAGTGTACCTATAAAACATTTCCTACATTTTTCAATGTTTTAGCGTCAGTCAGTGAATAAGCTAATTAGAAGTAATTACAAAAGTTACACACTAATAGCAGATATATTTTAATAACTGACGTATAATGTCGCGGTTTATTTAGGTGTGCATTGCAGGAGGTTTTAAATGCAGGCGTTATTAATGCCCGTGATCACCGTTGATGGCCCAAGTGGTTCAGGTAAAGGAACTGTTTGTCGCTTGTTAGCCGACAAGTTAGGGTGGGATGTATTAGATAGCGGTGCGATTTATCGTGTTTTATCTTTAGCTGCACTTCATCACCAAATTGCATTAGATAATGAAGAAGGGCTTGTCCCGCTTGCTGCAAATTTAGATGTGCAGTTTTTGGTAGATAGCCAAACTAATGCAGGAAAAGTTATTTTAGAAGGCGAAGACGTAACCACTACTATTCGTAATGAAGAAGTAGGCGCTGCGGCTTCAAAAGTTGCAGCATTACCTCGCGTTCGTGAAGCGTTATTACGTCGCCAGCGTGCATTTCGCACTGAAAATGGCTTAATTGCCGATGGCCGTGATATGGGCACTGTGGTTTTTCAAGATGCGCCGTTAAAAATATATTTAACAGCCAGTGCAGAAGAGCGTGCTCGTAGACGCTTTGTTGAGTTGAATACGCGCGGCCTTGATGTTACACTAAATGGTCTATTACAGGACATTCAAGCTCGTGACGAGCGCGATATGAATCGCACCGTTGCTCCGCTTGTACCTGCAGAGGATGCTATTGAGATCGATACTAGCGATCTTAATGCACAGCAAGTGTTTGATAAGGTAATAACTTTATTGGATATTGCTATCTCTGAAGGTAAGCTTCCTAAACGAAGCTAAACACATTTTATGCGCCAGCAGGATGCCAGTGCTATTTTAACAACCCCATGCAGCATGGTTGCTTATTGGTATTAATATATGAGACGTATATTCGTATGTCAGAAAATTTTGCGCAGTTATTTGAAGAAAGCTTAAAGGGTTTTGAAGCAGAGCAAGGCTCTATCGTTAAAGGTACAGTAATCTCTATCGAGAATAACATTGTACTTGTAGATGCTGGTCTTAAATCAGAAAGTGCTATCCCTGCAGAGCAGTTCAAAAATGCTGCTGGTGAACTAGAAGTTGCTGTAGGCGACGAAGTAGATGTTGCACTAGATGCAATTGAAGACGGTTTCGGTGAAACTATCCTTTCTCGTGAGAAAGCTAAGCGTCACGAAGCATGGATCCGTCTTGAGAAAGCATGTGAAGAGCAAGAGACTGTTACTGGTGTTATCAACGGTAAAGTTAAAGGCGGTTTCACAGTTGAAGTTGATTCAATCCGTGCTTTCCTACCTGGTTCACTTGTTGATGTTCGTCCAGTACGTGACACAACTCACCTTGAAGGCAAAGAGCTTGAATTTAAAGTAATCAAGCTTGACCAAAAACGTAACAACGTTGTTGTTTCACGTCGTGCAGTTATCGAATCTGAAAACTCACAAGAACGTGAAGAGCTTCTTGCTAACCTTGTTGAAGGCCAAGAAGTTAAAGGTATCGTTAAGAACCTTACTGACTACGGTGCATTCGTTGACCTTGGTGGTGTTGATGGTCTACTACACATTACTGATATGGCTTGGAAGCGTGTTAAGCACCCTTCAGAAATCGTTAATGTTGGCGACGAAATCGCAGTTAAAGTTCTAAAATTCGACAAAGATAAAACTCGTGTATCTCTAGGCCTTAAACAGCTTGGTGAAGATCCATGGGCAGCTATCGCTGGTCGTTACCCAGAAGGTTCTAAACTTTCTGGTCGTGTTACTAACCTTACAGATTACGGCTGTTTCGTGGAAATCGAAGAAGGCGTTGAAGGTTTAGTACACGTTTCTGAAATGGATTGGACTAACAAGAACATCCATCCTTCAAAAGTTGTAAGCCTTGGCGACACTGTTGAAGTTATGGTTTTAGAAATTGACGAAGAACGTCGTCGTATTTCTCTTGGTCTTAAGCAATGTATTGCTAATCCTTGGCAGGAATTTGCTCGTCTACAAAACAAAGGCGATCAAGTTACTGGTAAGATCAAATCAATCACTGACTTCGGTATCTTTATCGGTCTTGACGGTGGTATTGACGGTCTTGTACACCTTTCAGACATTTCTTGGAATACACCTGGCGAAGAAGCTGTACGTGAATTCAAGAAAGGCGACGAAATCACTGCTATCGTATTGCAAGTTGACCCAGAGCGTGAACGTATCTCTCTAGGTGTTAAGCAAATCGAAGCTGACCCATTCAATAACTACCTTGATGCAAACAAAAAAGGTGCTATTGTTAAAGGTAAAGTGACTGAAGTTGATGCGAAAGGCGCAACTGTTGAACTTATCGAAGGCGTTGAAGGTTACATCCGTGTAGCTGATATCGCTCAAGAGCGCGTTGAAGATGCAACTACTGTTGTTTCTGTAGGCGACGAGATTGAAGTTAAATACGTTGGTGTTGATCGTAAGAACCGCACTTTAAGCTTATCTGTAAAAGCTCTTTTCGAAGCAGAAGAGAAAGAAGTACTAGAGAAGCTTAAGAAAGAAGAGCCAGTGTTTGAAAACGCAATGGCAGCTGCTTTCGCAAATGCACAAAAAGACTAATATATAATTAGTTTTTAGTTGGAAGGGCATTTTTTGCCCTTCCTATATCTCTTTTTAAGGAAACGCTATGACTAAGTCAGAATTGATAGAAATACTTGCGGAACAACACGCACACGTTCCAGTGAAAGATGTTGAGAATGCTGTAAAAGAAATTCTTGAACAAATGGCCGGCTCATTATCTACTTCAGATCGTATTGAGATCAGAGGTTTTGGTAGTTTCTCTTTGCATTTCCGCGCTCCTCGCACAGGTCGTAATCCTAAGACTGGCGATACAGTTGAGCTTGAAGGAAAGCATGTACCTCATTTTAAACCAGGCAAAGAATTACGCGACCGCGTGAATGAAAGCATTGCCTAGTTAACTTAGTGGAGTAGTTACTTGTTCAAGGTATTAAAAATTATTCTGGTTGCACTATGCCTTATCAGTGCATTTGTATTAGGGTCACAAAACCCACAGTTAGTACAAGTAAATTACATTATAGCCAGTAATACGCTACCTTTAGCTGTAATAATAAGTATCTGCTTTTTATTAGGTGTTTTGATTGGTTGTTTTATTAGCTTTAAATTGTTTTCGCAATTAAAGTGGCAAAACTACCGCTTAAAAAAGCAATTAGCGCCTGAAAAAGATAAAAAAAAGCTTGCCGCGAATAAAGACACCTAACTATGATTGAGCTTTTGTTTTTACTATTACCTGTTGCCGCTGGTTACGGTTGGATTATGGGTAAAAACAGCGCTAAAAACCAAGCTCATCAACTTAATCGTCAGATCACTTCTGAATATAGCAAAGGCTTAAAATTTCTACTCGATAGAGAAGAAGATCAAGGCTTAGAGCATTTAATCAACTTACTTGAAGTTTCAGCCGACTCGGTTGAACACTATTCTACACTTGCCACCATGTTTCGCCGTAGAGGTGAATTAGACCGCGCAATAAAAATTCACGAACTTCTATTAAAACACCCAAGCTTAAATGAACAACAAGCTGCAACTAGCCGTTTAGAATTAGCCGAAGATTATATAATGGCCGGACTACTAGATAGTGCGGAAGAGCACTTAGTTTGGCTAGTTAAAGCAGGGCATGTAGAAGCGCTGGACCCTATTATCACTTTATATTCGCAAACCCGTGAGTGGGAAAAAGGCATCAACATGTTTGAAGCCCATAGCGAACTATTTTCAAAAGAACAGCAATTTAAAGCAATCGCTAATTTTTATTGTGAGTCAGCTTTAAGTGACAATACACCCCAACTAATGAGAAAAGCGATTAGCTTAAATTATAAAGCCGTGCGTCCGCTTTACGAGTTAGGGTTAGTTGCTTACGCAAAAGAAGATTACGTTAAAGCTATTTATTACTGGCGTGAACTTGTCTCTCAATTTACCTTGTTTGCTCCGTTGTTTATTGATGAACTTGCACACAGTTATAAACAATTGAATTTGACGCATCAATTTCACGAGTTAGTCAGTGACTTGTTAGAGAAGGGCGGTGTATTAATTAAAATAAAGCATTGCCAAGCATTACTTGAGCAAGGTCACACCAAGCAAGCCTTTGAATTTTTAACTGATAGCTTAAAACGTCAACCTACTATTCGTGGTTTTAGTTTTTTACTGCAATTAATGGGTGACCAAAATAAAAATACTAAGGAAGTACTTAATGAAATTGATAAGCTTGTAACCTCTTATATTGCTACAAAACCAGATTTTCAATGCCAGCATTGTGGTTTTACAAGCTACACCATATATTGGAACTGCCCTTCTTGTAAGCATTGGGAAACCATTGTTCCAAGTCGAGGCTTAGACGGATTTTAATAACCCCATAATTTATAACTTTACTGCCATTCACTAGGATAGTTATGTCTTTCGAACACTCAAAAAAAATTCTTATTGCATTAGATTACGATGATCAAGAAGTTGCTTTAAACTTTGTTAAACAACTTTCTCCTGATACTTGCCGTCTCAAGGTCGGCAAAGAAATGTTTACCTATTTTGGACCTGCATTTGTTAAAGAGTTAATTGATTTAGGTTTTGATGTTTTCTTAGATTTAAAGTTTCATGATATTCCTAATACAGTAGCTAAAGCGGTTACTGCAGCTGCTAAAATGGGGGTGTGGATGGTAAACGTTCATGCTTCTGGTGGCTTTGAAATGATGAGCAAAGCTAAATCGGCTCTAGAGCAATTTGGTGACAAAGCGCCATTACTTATCGCTGTGACTGTATTAACAAGTATGGATGAAACAGAACTTAAGCGTTTAGGTGTTGATAAATCAGCTCAAGAGCAAGTTATCTATTTAGCTAAGCTTGCAAAGGAAGCTGGGCTTGATGGTGTCGTGTGCTCTGCACAAGAAGCAAAAGCTTTAAAAACAGAGTTAGGTGATAGCTTTAAGCTTGTTACGCCTGGTATACGCCCTGAAGGGAGTGATGCCGGCGATCAAAAGCGTATAATGACTCCTAAGCAAGCTATAGATTCAGGAAGTGACTATTTAGTGATAGGCAGACCGATTACTCAAGCAGATAATCCTGTAAAAGTGCTTAGTGATGTTAATAACTCTATAGCTTAATTTAACAATAAGCAGTCATATAGTGCTAAAACCCCTTACCTTATGTGAGTTTTATGTTACATTAATAAAATCAAAATGTAATAGGGGTTTGTTTTGAAGTTATTTTTTGGTTCTATAGTAATTGTTATTGCGGGTTTTTCAGTAAATAAGTACGTTTTTTCTAATAAAGCATACGATGGTGTAACAACCGTTACAGATATAATTCCAACGTACCCAGTCGATATGTTTGATTTTAAAAAAACAATGCAAGATTATGCTCATCATCTGTGTTACAAAAATGAAGATACACTCATATCTCAGCATGTAAGCGTTAGTGAATGTATATCAAAGCTTGATGATAAAAAAACAGAATGTGAAAAAAAGGTTTTTCGTTTGGCGCCGCTCAATCTTGAGTCGGAAGTTGAAGTGCTTGATTATTCAAGGCAATATACGCAATGTACATTGCCTTATAAATATATTTTAGGTTAATTACAAACAGGTATTATTAGTAATTACAGCCAATTATAATTAAGATCTTAAGCGAATGGATTTCGCTTCAATATCTATTAACTCTTGTTTAAATAAGCCACCAATTGCTTTTTTATAATTAGCCTTACTTGTAGAAAACATCTTTTTTATTGCTTCAGGATCAGACTTATCACCAAGTGGAATAACACCGCCTTCGTTTTTAAGCTTTTGCATAATAGTTTCACCAAGGTCACTTACTTTTCCCATACCTGGCTTTTCTAGTACAACATCAATTTTTCCGTCGTCACGTACTTTTTTAATATAGCCTTTAAGCTTTTGACCCACAAATAAGCTTTTAAATACCATATTGTAAAAAACAACACCGAAGTGCGACTCTTCAATTAATACTTTGTAGCCAATATCTGTTTTGCCAGCAACAATTAAATCCACTTCTTGTAAGTGAGTATATTGCGGCTCATCTTTTGATAAGAAACGATTAAAATTGTTTGAGGCACAAATACGTTGGCTTGCATTATCAAGGTACAGACGTACTAAATAAGAATGGCCTTCTTGCATGCGTGGCTTTTGTTCATTAAAAGGTGCAAGCACATCTTTCTCAAGCCCCCAATCTAAAAATGCCCCAATACTATTTATTTCTTTAACGCGTAGTAGGGCATACTCGCCAACTTGAGCATGTGGTTTCTTTATTGTTGCTGTGGCTAAATTAGCATTGTCTAAAAAGATAAATACACTAATACTATCGCCCGCTTCAAGCTCATGTTTTATTTCTTGTTTTGGTAAAAATACTTCACCTAAATCACGGCCGTCTAAGTAAGCACCTTCGTTACTCACTTCTTTTACAAATAATGTTTGTGTGGTTCCTAGGTAACTCATAATTATTCCTGCTCAGGCTTTTTTTTACGGCGCATTGGTGTATCGCCATCAATGTTCATCGGTGCTTTAATTGGTGCTGTAGGCTTTTTAGGTTTAGCTTTGCGCTTAAATGCAGGCTTTTTAACAGCGGCGGCTTTTTCTTTAGATTTGTCCCACGCTGCCTCAGGTTTTTTCTCTTTTAAACCTTTAAACTTAGCTTTTAAGCTCTCTACGCTCGCAAATTTTAATTCGTCATTTAAAAATGCTTTAATAGCTAAATAACTTGCCCAATCTTTTGGGCCAACTAATGAAATTGCATTCCCTTTAAAGCCAGCACGTCCTGTACGACCTATGCGGTGTACATACTCTTCAGCGTGTTTTGGTAAATCAAAGTTAATAACGTGCGTTACGCTTAACAAATCTAAACCACGAGATGCAACGTCGGTGGTAATCAATATTTTAAAGTTCTCGCGACTAAACGAATCCATGATATCTAAACGTTTGTTTTGCGTTAAATCACCAGCAAGCGCTACAGATTTGAAGCCTTTAGCATTAAGGGCTTCACTCAAACGGCTCGTGTCAGAACGCGTTGCTGTGAAGATAATACATTGACCAACATCATCTTGGTTTAAAAAATGCTCTAATAACGCTTCTTTATGATCAAGGTGATCTGCAAGGTATAACGTTTGTTTAATATCACTATGTTGCTCATTTGCTGCACTTAGCGTAATTTGCTTTGGTTTTTTTAATAGGTTACGTGATAGTGCATCTACTTGTGCATGGTCAAGTGTTGCAGAAAACAATAACGTTTGGCGTAATCGGTGATTAGCTTGCTCGTTAATCATTTTTAACTGCTCGGTAAAGCCTAAATCTAAAATACGATCGGCTTCATCAAAAATAAGCAGTTCTAGTCCACTCAATTGCAATGAGCGTTTTGTTATGTGATCAGCTAAACGCCCAGGTGTAGCAACTACGAATTGTGGGTCGTTTCTAAGTGCTTTTATTTGGTCATTAAAGTTTTCGCCGCCAAGTATTTTAACTGCCTTAATCGCTGTGCCAGCAATTAATAAACGCAGCTGAGTAAATACTTGCGTAGCAAGCTCACGCGTAGGAGCAACAATAAGTACACGGGGATCGCGTTTGCTGAGTGCTTTTTGTTTCATAACCCTTTGTACAGCAGGTAATAAAAACGCCAAGGTTTTGCCCGACCCAGTTTTAGACTGAGCGAAAATGTCATGCCCTGCAAGTGCGGTAGGCACTGCATGCGCTTGAATATCGGTGGGCTGGGTGATCCCTTGATGTGCTAATTGTGTTTCAAGGCGTGTATCAATCCCAAGATCAGTAAACTGCAATGTGTGTTTCTCCAAAATGAGCAAATTAACTCTATAAATTTATTAGCGCATTATAGCTTACACAGCTAGGTCGCTAACAGTAAAAACCAATCTATAGCGCTATTTTTTGCAATTAAACTAAAAAAGCGTAAAATACGCGCCCCATATGCGCCGGATTTACGATTCGGTAAACGCCAATATTGGCTAACAAGGCAAAATAGGAAATATAATGACTGTTGTTCATAAAGATCATGTAACGGGTGATCACTTTGTAGTATGTGCGCTGTATAAGTTTGTAGGTTTACCTGAATTTGAAGCTATCCGTAAGCCATTACTAGAAGTGATGGAAGCAAATGAAGTACGCGGTACTTTATTGCTCGCTGCCGAAGGTATAAACGGCACTGTTTCTGCAAAACGTGAAGGGATAGACAACTTATTAGCATGGCTAGATGAGCAACCAAATTTAAAAAACATCGTTACAAAAGAATCTTACGACGATGAATGTCCGTTTTACCGCACTAAAGTAAAACTAAAAAAAGAAATTGTAACAATGGGCGTTGAAGGCGTAGATCCGCTTAAAGTTGTGGGTAGCTATGTTAAGCCAAATGAGTGGAACGCACTTATATCTGACCCTGAAGTAATTTTAATTGATACACGTAATGATTACGAAATTGAAATTGGTACATTTCAAAATGCGGTCGATCCAAATACCAAAACGTTCCGTGAATTTCCACAGTGGGCAAAAGAAAACTTAGACCCTGAAAAACACAAAAAAGTGGCGATGTTTTGTACAGGTGGTATCCGCTGCGAAAAATCGACAGCCTACATGAAAGAGCAAGGTTTTGATGAAGTCTATCACCTTGAAGGCGGTATCTTAAAATACCTAGAAGAAGTGCCAAAAGAAGAAACCATGTGGGAAGGCGAGTGTTTTGTATTTGATAATCGCGTTGCGGTTGATCACGACCTACAAAAAGGCTCTTATGATCAATGCCACGCGTGTCGTATGCCAATTACAGAAGACGAAAAGTTAAAGCCTGAATACATGGAGGGCGTCTCTTGTCATCATTGTATTGAAGAAGTTACGGATGAACAACGCGCACGTTTTGCAGAGCGCCAAAAGCAAATAGAATTAGCGCAAGCGCGTGGGGAAGGCCATATTGGTAATGAAGCACAAGCTGTTTTACAGAAACGTAAAGAAGCTAAAAAAGCCCAAAAAGACGCTCAGCGCTGTAAATAAATTTATACAATAAGTATTACATTTAAAGAGTCTATTTAGGCTCTTTTTTTGTGCCTAAATTTGTACAGTAATTGTTTTCACACCCCGATGATAGTGTTAATCTGCAAAACAGATTTAGTCATTTTAATGCGCATACAGGAAGGGATTTATGCAAGCCGAACAAGTTGAAATCGCACAATTTTTAGCACAACATCCTCCTTTTGATGACTTACCTCAAAAAGCGCTTAATGAGCTAGCTCAACAAGTAGAAGTTGCTTATTTTAGAGCCAAAACAGATATATTGAGTTTTGGACAAGACATTTCTGATTTGTATGTAATTAGAAGTGGTTCTGTAGAAATGTATCGCCGAAATGGCGAGCTGTACAATCGTTTGGCTACCGCAGGTATATTTGGCCAAATGGGTTTATTGATGAACCGTAAGGTACGTTTTCCTGCAACTGCTCTTGAAGATACGTTAGTATATTGCATAAATGTCGAGCTATTTAATCGTTACTGTGATGAGTTTGATGCGTTTGCTGATTACTTCGAAACAGACGGTAACGTGCGTTTGCATCAAGCTATTGTCGAACAAGCCGATGGCAATGACCTGACAACCGCGAAGGTAAAATCATTAATTCACAGAGATGTAGTTACCGTAGATGCAACCTCTACGATACAAGATATCGCTAAATTAATGACCGAAGAGGCGGTATCATCAGTGTTGGTAACCGATGTAAATAAACCCATAAATGATGACCCAGAAGAAGATGATGGACAAGTAGTTGGTATAATAACCGATAGGGATTTACGCACTAAAGTAGTGGCTAAAGGGCTTGCCTTTAACACGCAAGCAAAAGACATTATGTCCACTAACTTAGTACTATTAGATGCTAATGACTATATTTTCGAAGCTGTATTGGCCATGCTTAGAGATAACTTACATCATTTGCCAGTAGTACAGAAAAGACGCCCAATAGGTGTTATCTCCCTCTCTGATATTTTGCGTTATGAATCCCAAAGCAGCTTATTACTTGTACGTGGCATACTGGCTCAACAAACAATAGAGGATTTGGCGCATTATGCACGCCAATTGCCCAATGTGTTTGTTCGTATGGTGAATGAAGATGCAAACTCACACATGGTCGGTACAGCCATGGCTGTTATAGGGCGTACATTTAAACAAAGACTACTTGTATTAGCAGAAGAAAAGTTTGGGCCACCTCCTGTGCCTTACTGTTTTATTGCTCTGGGCTCAATGGCTCGAGACGAGCAACTTATTGTAACCGATCAAGACAACGCGCTTATTTTAGATGACAGTTATGACGACGAAAAACATAACGCGTATTTTCAAAATATTGCCGATTTTGTGTGTGATGGTTTAGCGCAGTGTGGTTACACCTACTGTGATGGAGAAATTATGGCGTCGTTTAAAAAATGGCGTAAAACTCGCTCACAGTGGTTCGATCAATTTGCAGATTGGATCGCGCAGCCAAAACCACAAGCATTGCTTAATAGTTCTATATTTTTTGACTTAGACGGTGTGTGGGGTAAAACCAAGTGGGCCGACGAGCTTAAAATATTTATAGCAAAACAAAGTAAAGTAAATCGCGTATTTTTAGCTAATATGGCAGCAAATGCTAGAAATAGAACACCTCCACTAGGTTTCTTTAAAGGCTTTGTTATGGAGCATAATGGCCAACATAAGCGTTCAATGAACTTAAAGCGAAGAGGGACTGCACCTCTTTCTGATGTTATTCGCGTGCACGCATTGGCTATTGGCTCACGTAAACAAAATTCGTTTGAACGACTAGAAGATATTATTGAAGCTAAGCTGTTACCACAGGGTAAAGCGCAAGATTTACGTGATGCACTTGAGTATATTGCCATGATGCGAATTCGCCATCAAGCGTGGCAAATAGAGAAGGGCGAAGAGCCCGATAACGACTTAGATCCACATTTACTTTCTCCGTTCGAGCAACGAAACTTAAAAGAGGCATTCGCCATTTTAGAAAAAGCACAAAGCTATTTAAAATTTAGCTACACAGCAAACTCTGGTGTGAAGTAGCCTATGAATCCGCGTAATCATAAAGTAATTGATTGGCAAGCTAGGTATAACGAGCTTGCCAATAGCACCAAAAATAAACTCCTAAAACACTTTTATGCGGGTGCTTATAATCAAGACAAAGCTGCAATAAAAGACGTGCCTTTTGTAGCAATGGATTTTGAAACAACAGGCTTAAATAGCCAAAACGACGATATAGTGAGTGTTGGTTTAGTGCCGTTCAATTTAGAGCGCATTTATTGTAAGCACAGTCGGCATTGGGTTGTGCAGCCTAGGCGAAACCTTCATGAAGAGTCTATTTTAATACATGGAATAACGCACTCTGAGGTGGACGACGCCCCCGACTTTAATCAAATTATAGAGCCTTTACTTGAAGCGCTCAGTGGTAAAGTTGTCGTGGTGCATTATGCAGCAATAGAACGTCACTTTTTAAATAATGCGTTATTGTTAAGGCTTAAAGAAGGTATTGAGTTTGCACTTGTTGATACAATGGAAATAGAAAAAAGAGCACTAAAAGCAAGGCAGGGGTTATTAGGGCGATTGTTTAACACAAAATTAGGTTCTCTTAGGCTAACAGATTGCCGTGCGCGTTATTCCCTACCAGCATATCAAAATCACAATGCGTTAACGGATGCACTTGCTACAGCAGAGCTTTTACAAGCGCAGCTGAGTTATCATTATCGTGTAGATACTCCAATCTCAGAGCTGTGGCTCTAGCTTTTAATGACTAAACAAAAAAACGCCGCAAAAATTGCGGCGTTTTCGTTACTAATTAAAAGTATTACTTACTAGAAATATTATTTAACTGGGCGAGGCTCAGTTCGTAAACCTAAAACTAAGCTTAAACACATAAATAATAATACAATAGTAAATGGCAAGCCTGTAGAGACAGCGCCTGCTTGTAGTGCTTCAATTGCTTGTGTGCCACCAATCCAAAGTAAAGCAGCTGCAATTGCGCCCTCAACCGATGCCCAAAATATACGTTGTGGTACCGGTGCATCAATTTTACCGCCAGCTGTAATTGAATCAATTACTAATGAACCAGAGTCAGATGACGTAATGAAAAATACCAGCACTAATAAAATTGCAATAAATGATAAAATATTAGATAAAGGTAATTCATCAAGCATTTGGAACATAGCTAAAGGTACATCAGTTAAACCATTAGTGCCTAACGCACCAACACCATTAACTACTTGATCAATCGCAATACCGCCGTAAATAGACATCCATAAAACAGTAACTAGAGTAGGGATAAGTAAAACCGCAATTAAGAATTCACGAATTGTACGACCACGTGATACACGCGCGATAAACATACCCACAAACGGTGACCAGGAAATCCACCAAGCCCAGTAAAACACAGTCCAACCATGCATCCATGTTTCGTCTTCACGACCGTGGGGATTACTCAATGGAATAATATTTTCTACATAGCCCATCACGGTAGTTGGTACATTACCCATTGCTACAGCAAAGCCTACTAAACATACAAACAATAATAATGAAAACGCAATTAGCATATTTACATTACTTAGTAGTTTCACACCACCGTCAATACCACGAACCACAGAGACAATAGCTAAAAGTGTTACACCCGCAATAACTAGAATTTGAGAGCCAATGCCACTTTCTGTACCAAATACGTGGTTAATGCCTGCAGAAGCTTGCTGCGCACCTAAACCTAAAGATGTTGCAAGGCCAAATAACGTAGCAAGTACAGCTAAGATATCAATGATATGGCCAGGCCAACCCCAAGCTCTATCACCTAATATAGGGTAAAAAATAGAACGAATTGAAAGCGGTAAACCTTTGTTATAGGTAAAAAATGCAAGAGATAAACCAACAACAGCGTAAATAGCCCAAGGGTGAAGACCCCAATGAAACATAGTTGCGCCCATTGCTAATTTTGCAGCTTCTGGTGTATTAGCGGCTACATTAAGCGGTGTTTCGTACCAACCAGTAAAGTAAGCAACTGGTTCAGCAACGCCCCAAAACATAAGGCCTATACCCATACCCGCAGCAAATAACATAGCAAGCCATGAAACGCGAGAGTGAGAAGGTTTAGCGTCATCACCACCAAGGCGAATATTACCGTAAGGAGAAACAATAAGTGCTAAACAAAAGAGTACAAAGAAGTTAGCAGCCCACATAAATAGGGCATCAAAATTATTAATAATATCGGTCTTGATACTATCAAGCGCTGTTTTTGCAGTTTGTGGGTCGGTAACAAGTATGGCGATTAAAAAGATGACAATCAGGCCCGCACTAGTTCCAAAAACAGGGTTGTGAATATCAAACCCCCACTTTTGTACGTTGTCCTGACCTACGGTGTAATCCGTGTTGTCAATACTATATTTGTCATGATTTTCCTTCATGCAATACCTCTTTGGTTGTCCTAACAAGCCAAAATAAATTCGGCGTCATATCGAATTACATTAGTCTTTAAATATTAAGTAAAAAGTAATACCGTAATTATTTGAAGACTAACTAATTTGAAGCGTGATCATACAGCTAGTAGTGTATGAGTTAAATATTAAATGTAAATGAATTTGTATTTAAAACGCTGTTTATATGGCCAAGTTCATGATTCTTTCATTTAAAAGCCCTAAATTTAAAAATTCAGTGAACGTTAAAATTTAGTTTGCTATTAAAAGTATTAATTTACTTGGTTAAGTAAAAAAAGATCATTTTTAAGTAGCTTAATTAATGCTTAAATATTAGGGCTTGTTAGTTTTCTAGGATTGAAATTTGTTTAATTTAGGCGCAATTTAATCGCTCCTAGATTTATAGCTTAGCGGTTCTGTAACAGCTTATGCGTTATTTTTCATGCTTGCATGCAAATAAAAATAATCAAAAGCCGGCTAGCAAAGAGCGAATTTCTCTTCAAGGCTATTATAAATTTATAAGCCGATAAGCATCTTTAATCAAGTTGTAATATGAATATGATTTAACACAACACTAAGCTATATTTTATAAATAGATAGGCAAAGGATTAATACTATTATGCGAGAAAGCGTTACAAACGATACCAATCAAAACGAACTTGTTAAACGCTTTTGCAGCGTTAGAGACGAAAGCCTAGCTATTATTGAACCACTCACTGTAGAAGATTGCCAATTACAAGCTATGGCTGATGCTAGTCCCACTAAATGGCATTTAGCGCATACCACGTGGTTTTTTGAAACGTTTTTACTTAGTGTTTATTGTAAACAGTACACAGTGTTTAACCCTCACTATAAAATGCTTTTTAATTCTTACTACAATGGGATTGGAGAGCAATTTAAACGGGCAAACAGAGGAAGCTTATCTAGGCCAGGTTTAGACGAAGTGCTAGCTTACAGAGAACATGTAGATAGCCGCGTGATTGAATTACTTAAGACTGACGTTAACCCGCACATTAAAGATATTATTGAACTTGGGTTACACCACGAGCAACAGCATCAAGAACTAATGCTTATGGACATCAAATATAACTTTTCAGTAAATCCATTATTTCCTCAATATAAAACATCGCTTTTAAATAGCCAAAAAAGATCAGCTGATATTAAACCCCTTAATTTTATCAATTTTGAACAAGCCATTATTAATATTGGCACAAATGCCGACGATGAATTTGCATATGATAACGAGTGCCCCAAACACCAAGTACTAATTCATCCATTCAGTTTTGCTAATAGATTGGTCACTAATGGTGAATATTTAGACTTTATAAATGCCGGTGGATATAGCAATCCACAATATTGGTTAAGCGACGGTTGGGCGCATATTCAAAACACTCGTTTAACGCATCCATTATATTGGCATTACATAAATAACGAATGGTTTGAGTTTACACACTATGGATTCCAGCCTTTAAATTTAAGTGCTCCCATCAGCCATGTTAGTTATTTTGAGGCCAGCGCCTATGCTAATTTTGTCAAGGCTCGCTTGCCTACAGAGTTCGAGTGGGAATATGCAGCTAAAAATACACCTACAACAGACACTAATAATAACTACCTAACACCACAACAAGCAAAAGATGATACTGAAATAAACCAGTTAACGGATTCATGTTGGCAATGGACAAACAGTGCATATTTGCCATACCCCGGTTTTAAGCCTATTGAAGGAGTAGCAGGGGAATACAATGGTAAATTTATGAATAACCAAATGGTGTTACGGGGTGGGTGTGTGTTTACTCCTAAAAACCATTTACGACAAACATACCGAAATTTTTATTACCCACATCAAGCGTGGATGTGCAGCGGGATAAGACTAGCTAAGGATATAGTATGAGCCAAGTAACAGCGATTAAACAAAGTATCATAACCGACACTGAATTTTTAAACGACGTGATAAGCGGATTAACTCAACAACAAAAAACGCTTCCGTGTAAGTATTTTTACGATGATAAAGGTGCTGCATTATTCGAGCAAATAACATCCTTACAAGAGTATTATGTTACACGTACGGAGTTGTCTATTTTAGAGCAATACTCGCAGTCGATTGCTCAAATGCTACCTGAAAATCTCTCTATTATTGAGCCTGGGTGTGGTTCGGGTAAAAAGGTCGCGTATTTATTAGCGCACATGGCAAACGTAAAAACCTTCGTACCGTTTGAAATTTCTGAGGAGATGCTCAGTTATTCACTTGCACATTTGTCACCGTTATTCCCAGATTTGGCAATTTCGCCATTACTAGGAGACTTTACACATAGCCAAATGGTTAAACAGCTAACCAAAGACACCGCTTTAGATAGTCAAACCAATTTGGTGTATTTTCCAGGCTCTACTCTTGGTAATTTTGCCCCAGTTAAAGCTATAGAAATTATGAATAATTTCCATCGCTTATGTGGTGTAAACGGTTATGTATTAATTGGGGTTGATTTAGTAAAAGAGCGCCAAGTGTTACTCAATGCATATAACGATAAAGCGGGAGTCACCGCCGCATTTAATAAAAATTTACTACAACGTATTAATAACGAGCTAAACGGCACATTTAATATAGATAACTTTAGCCACGAGTCACGCTTTAACGAGCAACATAGCCGTATTGAAATGCATTTAGTAAGTAACTGTAATCAAAGCGTGATTATAAATGATCAGCAAATAGACTTTATTGAAGGCGAAAGTATCCATACAGAAAACTCTCATAAGTACACGCTCGAATCGTTTAAGCAGCTTGCCGCGCAAGCTAATTTAAAGTTAGAGCAAACATGGCAAGACGATAGTAACTATTTTGCCCTGTGTTTATTAAGACCGCTTTAAGCATTACTTAAGTTATGTTTAGTAAATGACAACTTTAGCATTGTTAAATTCATAGTTTAGCAATGCGCCATTATTTGATTGCTGTATAAGTTTAGCTTTATTTAAACCATGCAGTCTAAATAGCAGGGGGGCAATAATAGACACCGCAGAGCCCGTTGCACTGTCCTCATTTACTCCAAACTGGGGGGCAAAATATCTAAAATGCGCTATAGCATTTTTTTTGTCTATATTTTTTATACTAAGCGCTATAACAGCATTTTTATGGAGTTTATTTAACGCTTTAAAATCAACGTGTAAGCTTTTTAAATCGTCTTTTTCAACGTCTTTACTAAATTCTTTATTAAATTCTTCATTAAATAACACAACCGTATAACCGTTTTTATCACCGGTACTGTAGGCTGCTTTTATCGCTGATGAAAACACACTTTTTAACTCACCATTAGCTAATTCGCTTTTTTTTGGCTCTATACTTTTTAGTAACAACTGTGCGCGTTGTTTTTTTACTCTTATAGTAAAGCGCTCATTACTCATTGATGTAAATACTTCAGGGCAATAACCAAAATACTTTATTAAAAAATTAGCGGCCGCTAAAGTACCATGCCCACAGCGTTTAATTTCACTTGTTTGGTTAAACCAGCGAATATTACAATGGCGTTTAGTTATCTCATTTTGATTTAAAAATACGGTAGCAGGGTGATTTGATTGTGATGCAATATATTGCATTGTTTTTGATGTTAACCCAATTTTATAAATAACAATTAAAGCACTTGAGCCTTTTAAGTTATTTGCAGGGCTATAAAAAACAGATTCGGTGGAAGTGAGTTTTATAAAGCGAAGCGTAAGCCATTTGGGCTTACGCTTCGTTAAACAAAGAGTATTAACCTTTGCTTGCATATGCGTCGTTATGAACGCCAGCAGCACGACCTGATGGATCTGCATTGTTTTGGAACGATGCGTCCCATGCAAGTGCTTCAGGAGTCGAACACGCTACCGATTTACCATGTGGTACACATTTAGCTGATGCATCACCAGGAAAGTGCGATTCAAAAATAGTACGGTAGTAGTAAGCTTCTTTTGAATCTGGCGTATTAATAGGGTATTTAAATTTAGCATTTGCAAGCTCTTGATCGCTCACTTGCTCATTTACAAACTCTTTTAACGTATCAATCCAGCTGTAACCAACACCGTCTGAAAATTGCTCTTTTTGGCGCCATAAAACTTCATCAGGTAAGTAGCCATTAAAACCTTCACGTAAAATGTGTTTTTCGATTTTGCCATCTTTACACATTTTGGCTTCAGGGTTGATACGCATAGCAACATCAACAAATTCTTTATCAAGGAACGGTACACGTGCCTCAACGCCCCATGCTGCCATTGATTTATTAGCACGTAAACAGTCAAACATATGCAGTTTTGATACTTTACGGTTTAGCTCTTCATGAAACTCTTGTGCGTTAGGGGCTTTATGGAAGTATAAGTAACCACCAAATAGCTCATCAGCACCTTCGCCAGATAACACCATTTTAATGCCCATCGCTTTAATTTGGCGAGCCATTAAGTACATAGGTGTAGAGGCACGAATCGTTGTTACATCATACGTTTCAATGTGGTAAATCACTTCACGCAGAGCATCAATACCTTCTTGAATGGTAAAAATGATAGGGTGGTGAATAGTACCAATCATGTCAGCTACTTTTTGGGCAGCGGCTAAATCAGGTGAACCCTCAAGGCCTACTGAAAAAGAATGCAACTTAGGCCACCATGCATCGCTTTCGTCGTTATCTTCAATACGTTTTGCAGCAAAACGCTGGGTAATAGCAGAGATAACCGATGAGTCTAAACCACCAGAAAGTAATACACCGTATGGTACATCACACATTAGCTGGCGTTTAACGGCCGCTTCTAA
The DNA here is from genome assembly GCF_014163785.1 of Pseudoalteromonas sp. SR43-7. Classification (NCBI taxonomy): domain Bacteria; kingdom Pseudomonadati; phylum Pseudomonadota; class Gammaproteobacteria; order Alteromonadales; family Pseudoalteromonadaceae; genus Pseudoalteromonas; species Pseudoalteromonas sp. SR43-7. Next base: position 35,942 of record NZ_JACJDY010000021.1, read on the forward strand.
TGCATCTTTAACGTCTTGCGCTTGTGCGCTGTTATCTTTAACTGCATCAAATGTTTCCCAATCACGCTTGTAATAAGGCGTCATTTTGCCATCTTTGCTGTACAGGTAATGCCCTGGTGGAAATTCTTCAATATGCTTACAAATTGGAGAAAGAGCTTTTAGCTCAGAAGCAACGTAAAAGTTACCGTGCTCGTCGTGACCAGTGTAAAGCGGGATAATACCAATATGGTCACGGCCAATTAAGTAAGCGTCATTTTCTTCATCGTATAAACAGAATGCAAAAATGCCATTTAGATCATCTAAAAAGTCAGGCCCTTTTTGTTTATAAAGCGCTAAAATAACTTCACAGTCTGATTGAGTTTGAAAAGTAAAATCAACATCTAGCTCTGCTGCAAGTTCTTTATGATTATAGATCTCGCCATTGACCGCTAAAATATTTGTTTTTTCAGGATTGTATAAAGGCTGTGCACCGCTTGATACACCAACAATAGCTAAACGCTCATGTACTAAAATAGCTTTTTCAGATGCATATACACCAGACCAATCTGGGCCACGGTGTCTAAGCAGCTTTGACATTTCAATTGCTTGGGTACGCAATTGAGCGGGATCAGATTTAATATCTAATACCCCAAAAATTGAACACATAGTAACTCCTCATTCCTATTATGTGTGCAGCAAAGCCAATTTGCTGTGCTGCGAAACCTTGTTTTATCAGAAAAAATTACTCAAGTCACATAGCTTTTACAATTAATTAAGAATAATTTATGCACCAAGTTACATGCAACCGCACCAAAGTGGTTAATGCGTAGTGCCTGCTGCTATTTTTACGTCGTTATTATTGTTCAAAGCTTGTGCAATCATCACTTTTAGCGCGTTAATAACAGTGTCTTCACACATGCTAGGTGCGCCATTGTGGTGCACAGCTTGGCTTGGTAAATAAGGAATATGCACAAAGCCACCTTTCATCACAGCGCAGTGATCATTTATGTAATGCATAAGGCCATACATAACGTGATTGCATACATACGTACCTGCCGTATTGGAAATGGCAGCAGGTATATTGCTGTTGTGCAGTGCTTGTAACATACGCTTTATTGGCAAGTTAGTGAAATAGGCATCAGGGCCATTTTTTTCTATTGGTATATCAACAGGTTGCTTACCTGCATTGTCTTTAATGTGTGCATCATCAACGTTTATTGCAATACGCTCAATTGATATTTCGCTGCGCCCACCGGCTTGGCCTATACATAAAACAACCGTCGGATTGTGCGACTCAATGGCGTTTATAAGCTGACTAATAGACGTATTAAACTCACAGGCAAGTTCTAGTGTACATATTTTGTGTTTCATGATGATAGTTTCATCAAGTTTTTGCACTGCTTGCCAAGAAGGATTGATAGTTTCGCTACCAAAAGGCGCAAAGCCGGTTATTAATACACACGCCATAGAAGAAGTTGATTTAGTCATTACACACCAAGCTATACATTAAAATAATATTAACGGCGAGTAAGGTAACTGCCGTCTGAATTTGAACCTTTATTACATAGTACTTATCTTTTAAGTCTAAAAGAGCTGCAGGAAGAATATTAAATTTGCTGCCATAGGCGTCATTAACATACTGCAATAGCCGCTATACATGCCGAGCGCAACTAATGGAGCAGGGCTTGTGCCATGACCTTCAATTAAAAATGCCATACCTACACAATACAAAACAACAAGTATAAAACGATTATCAGGGCCAATAATTTAAGTCGAACATAGTTTTCCTATTTATTTTTAGAATATTTTTATAGGTTATTTTTAAGTGCAAGGCTCAATTGATTTAGGTGTCCGTCAAGTTTCTGCTTCGCCTTTGCTGCTTCTTCAAACGTTACATATTTAAACTCAACAGTATCTAAAGGTCTAAATTGTGCAAATTGACGTAAGTCGGCTTCAATAACAGTCCCTAGCAGAGGGTAGCCTCCTGTGGTTTGGCCATCATTTAGTAACACAATTGGCTCTCCACTTGGTGGCAGTTGAATACTCCCAGGGCTTACTCCTAATGATGGCAAAGAGTGCGAATGCCCCAAATTATTTTTATGCTCAAGCCTTACGCCCATTCGGTTACTATTATTGCTGACTTTAAAAGCGGTAGACACAAAGTTGCTAAGTAAAGGCTCGCCTAATAAGTCGGCATGAGGACTTGGATGCAGGCGTATAAGTTTGCGCTGGGCGGGGGCAATTGCGCCTACCTTTATAAACTCTTCATAATAAGGAGTAATAGGTATTTCATCACCAGTGGTGAGAGATCTACCTTCAAAACCACCAAAACATGCGTTTAAATCTGTAGATTTAGAACCCATAACCTCAGCATTTTGTATACCGCCTTTCACTGCTAAATAAGCTCTTAAGCCTGCTCTACCAGTAGCAAAACTTAGGACTTGTTTGTTTTTTACTGCGTATGTCCAACCAGGATAAATTGCATGTCCATCAAGGGTTGCTTGCAAATCTGCACCATGAAGCGCAATTACTGTGTCGCAGGTAAATTCCAGTTCGCACAAACCTACAGTTATTTCTAAAACGGCATCATTGTCGTTATTGTTAAGTAATCTATTAGCAATGATTTGTGCAATAGGGTCTAGGCTGCCCGCTTTGCTTACACCTAAATGGCGGTAGCCTTCACGGCCAAAATCTTGAATTGTAAGTAATACACCACTTTTAAGTACTTTAATCATGATTTGCACCTTTATTAACGAGCGGAACAAATTCAAGCGTATCGCCTGGTTGAATTAAACAAGGTTGCTCAGAGGTCGAATCAAACAAAGCAGTATCTGTATGACCTATTATATGCCAACCACCTGGGGTATCTGCGGGGTAAATGCCGGTTTGTGCAGCACCTATCGCAACAGAGCCTTTAGGAACCCTAGTGCGTGGCTCATCACGTCTTGGTGTATGTAATTGCTCATTTAAGCCATGTAGGTAAGCAAAACCGGGCTGAAAGCCTAAAAATAAAACGTGGTACTTGGTTTTACTATGAATATTAATAACTTCATCGGCACTTAAATTATGATAGCGAGCCACGTAATTAATATCCTCACCCTTGTATGAGGTTTTGATTAAGTGATGCTGCCCCTTAAAAGTACTCGTTTTAATCTCATTCCACAGCGAAGGTAGCACTTGTAACCACTTATTTAAGTGTTTATCTAATTTTAAATAGAGAGTGAGCGAGTTCATGGCGGGCACTAAATCGCTAAATTCATCAGTGCTTTTACAGTGGCTAGCTAAAGCCCAAATTTTCTTTTGAATAGAGAGTCTATCTGTAGCGTCTAAATGCGATGCATCAAACAGTAAACTACTGTTTGTTAATGCATAAATATGAGGAGCTGGCTTCATTAAATAAACCTATTTGTACAACATTATTTAAACGTAACACAGTTTTATTAATTTATTTACACCATTGCGACTAAGTGGTTATGTTTATTGCCCAACTTACTTTAAGAGTAGTTTTATATTCAATTAATCGTATTTAACTTATTGAAGACCAAAACTTAATACGCTTCGTACTAAATAAGTAATTAGGTTGAAATAAAAATTAGGATAAGGAGGTCTTAGTTAGCACGCACTTGTTTAAGAGGTACTTTATGAAACACCAGCATTTATTATATTTATCAGGCGCTGCTATTATATTTAGCGCAGGCAGCTTTGCTTTATCTATGGAAAAGATTGAGCACAGTAATGTAGAAGCCACCATGCATGTAGAAACCATTGTACTTGGATCGGGGTGTTTTTGGGGAGCCGAAAAACGCTACGAAGCGCTTAATGGCGTTATTGATGCTGAATCGGGGTACGCTGACGGCAATGGCTTTAAAGCTACCTACAGAAATATTACTGATCAGTCTCGTCGTTTTGACGAGAACAATTATGCTGAAGTTGTACAAGTTATGTATAACAGCAATATAATTTCAGCAGAAGATCTCTTAAAAAACTATTTTGAAAGTCACGACCCTACACAAAAAAATCGCCAAGGTAACGACATTGGTACTCAATATCGCTCAATTGTATTAACGACTACTGATGCACAAGCTAAAGTAGCTGAGCAAGTTAAATCGCAATATCAGCAGCTTTTAACTGATGCAAGCTATGGCAAAATTGAAACAGTTATTAAACCGCTTCAAGGTTTTGTATCGGCAGAAGAGTATCATCAAAATTATTTAGAAAAGAAACCTAATGGCTATTGCCCAGATCATTCTACCGGTGTTGTTTTTAATAAAACAGCTGTAGAAAAAGTAGATAACATGGCTTTATTATCAGGAAAGCAAATAGTGGTCTTAGATTCACGTGAATACTGCCCATATTGTGAAAAGTTTAACAAAGCAGTCGCAAATGATTACAAAGGGACAATACCAATGTCGTTTCGCCATGCTGACCAACTTGATGATTTAACTATTAAGTCAGCCACGTGGGCAACACCAACCATTTTGTTTTTAGAAAATGGTATTGAGGTATATGGCCGTCAAGGTTATGCAACGCCTGAAGAGTTTTATAAAGCATTAGGCGCTTTTAAATTAGGTAACAGTGATGCTTATAAAGTTGCATTTGATGCACGAACAGATAGACCTTACTGTAAAGAGTACAAAGAGTTTAAAAATACACCAGACGGCACTTTTGTTGATAAATTAAGTGGCGAGCCACTATTTGATACAAGCGATAGGTTTAACTCAGGTACTGGTTGGTTGTCGTTTACTCATCCTGTAAAAAACAACGTAACACAGCACGACGATAGCAGCTGGGGCATGACACGCATTGAGCTTCGCTCTAAAAGTACAGGCATACACCTAGGTCATTTATTTCCTGGTGAAGGTCCAAGAGGTCGCGATCGTTACTGTATTAATGCAACAGTCCTTGATTTTGTACCGAGAGATAAAAGCTAAACCCTTTCTTTGCTAAGCCTGATTTTAATCAGGCTTTTTTTTGCATAAAACAAAATAGGCTTATCATAATCTTTGCAAATTTGTTAAAATTAAAGCGTGCAGCTAATTGTCAATAATATTACTTAGGTTATTAATGAATCAATTTAAAAAAATAGCAACGCAGTTAATGTATTTGCCTTTAGCTTTATTCATTTTTATTACCGATGCTAAGTCGGCAACGCACTATGTCGTCGGCGTAGAGAATATAGAGTATCTACCTTACTTTGATGGTAGTGGAACAAATGGTGCAGATTATTATGGCTTCAGTCAAAAATTACTTACTTTGTTCGCCCAGCAGCACGATTTTGAATTTGAGTTTTACACGCTGCCAATTAATCGTCTTTATAAAGAATTTATTGATCACCATCATGTTGATTTTAAATATCCAGATAACCCTCAATGGAAACCAAGTTATAAAGCTTCCTTTGGTGATTTAAATGAAATTATTTATTCGCAGCCAACCGTTGTGACTAAAACGGGTATTGCGAGTTTAAATAAAAATATCACTATTGATGAATGCGTTAGTTTTGCAACGGTGAGAGGGTTTACGTCTCAAAGCTTTAAACCTTTAATGAATAACGAAAACGTTGAGCTAATTGAAACAGCTAACGTAATGGAATTAATAGAGATGCTTTTAAAAGAGCGAGTGGAGTGTATTTACATATCTAACGATGTATTAAATTATAATCTCCTAAAATACTTTAAATTAAACAGACCTGTTTATTTTCAAAACGAATTGCCGACAGATTTACAAGCCTTTTTATTATCGTCGATTGACTACCCTGACATAATCAAGAAATTTAATGCCTTCTTGATTTCACATAAAGTGCAAATAAGTAAATTAAAAAAAGAATATCAAATTAAGATTTAACTAAAAAAGCCCCGTAAGTTATAACTTACGGGGCTTTTAAAAGTATTAAACTTATATTGCATATCATGTGGTTTGCGCCAAAAATAAAAACAGTTCAAGCCAAGTCACCACCTAACTTGAACTGCTTTTTCACACTGACAACATCTTCACACACAATATAAAGATTCTGTTTACTACACGTTGGTAGCTTTTTATTACATATCATGTGGTTTGTGCCAAAAATAAAAACAGTTCAAGCCAAGTCACCACCTAACTTGAACCGCTTTTTCACACTGACAACATCTTCACACACAATATAAAGATTCTGTTTACTACGCTTTGGTAGCTTTGTATTACATATCATGTGGTTTGTGCCAAAAATAAAAACAGTTCAAGCCAAGTCACCACCTAACTTGAACCGCTTTTTCACACTGACAACATCTTCACACACAATATAAAGATTCTGTTTACTACACGTTGGTAGCTTTGTATTGCATACCATGTGGTTTGCACCAAAAATAAAAACAGTTCAAGCCAAGTCACCACCTAACTTGAACCGCTTTTTCACACTGACAACATCTTACACACACAATATAAGATTCTTTTCACTGCTACGTTTGAGTTACTAGAACTCTAAAGGTTGCATTTATTGCTCTTAAGAAACAATTTAACTAAGTTGTTTTGAGCTGATAAAGGAACTTTAATATTTAACTTTATTTTCGACAAACGATAAAAACAAAACCAATGAGTGAAAAAAATTAAACTATAGACTTTAGTCTAATGCATGGTGCTAAGTTTATGTATTTAATTAAAAAATATTATTAAAAATTGCAGAGAGATTTAGACGAGTTCAGTAATACAACACAGAGTAGGTTGTATTACTGAACTCGTCTAATAGGGGATTATTCTTGAATTTTTCTAAACGTATTTACAACCCACTTCGCAAATAAATCAAGCGGGTGATTAGGCGTGCTTGATTCGTGCTGCACTAAATAGTATTTATCTTTAGTTGTTAAAGGCTGTTCGAATAATTTGTAAAGCCATTGCTCATCTAGCCAGCTTTGGCTAATAGGCAGTGGGATAAGTGCAATGCCCATGCCTTGCTGCGCTGCACGCGCTACACCAAACATGCTATCTATTTGAATAATCTGCGAAGGAGAAAAATCATCAATCCCTGCTTTTTCGGCCCACTGATGCCAAGCCCAAGGGCGAGCTTTGTGCAAGATTAGCGGAACTTGGTTAAGGGCTTGACGATGATCGTCCCTCCACTGATCGAGCAATTTTTTATTACATGCAGGAATATATTCAAGGTTAAACAACTCAGTCGCTAACCCTTCAGTAGGTTTACCTGAGGACAATACAATAGATAAATCGCTATGACGCGTTAATTCTTTGCGTGTTTTAAGCGTGTCCATTTGCAGGTTTATATTAGGGTGTTCTGACGTCCACTCACTTAATTTAGGCATGAGTAATTCGCTGGCAAAAAATTCAGGCAGCGTAATCGTCAAATTTGTATTTTGCTGCATCTGACTAAACTCATTAATGGTGCTCTCTAACATTGTGATGATAGGAGACACAGCATCAAAAAAGTTTTTACCCGCTGTGGTTAAGCTAATTGAACGCGTTTTACGTTGAAAAAGCTCAATACCAAGTTGTTCTTCAAGTTGTTTTATTTGATGGCTTACCGCAGACGGCGTTAAGTACAGCTCATTAGCTGCATGCTTAAAACTTAGGCTTCTTGCGGCAAAGCAAAAAGAGCGAAGGCCACGAATAGGAGTTTGCATGTTTTCCAGAATTATTTAATTTATTGAGACGCCTTACTTAGGCAAAATTTGAACCAACTATTTAATCTTTAAATATCAGTAGGTTAAAAATAAAATTAACGCTAGTTCACAAAAAGGGTGCAGGCTATCCACAAAATAGTGCAAAGAATCTAAGCGCTTACATTTAATTTATATTTGTATTATAGATAAAATTTACTACAGATGTATGAATGACGGTAAAAATAATGACAAAAGATAAAAAAAATCCCTCTTGCGAGGGATTTTGGGTAACTCAGCGCCATTGGCACTGGGAATGAGGTCGGTACAGGGTAAAGCGTTATTTTAAGCTAAAGCCTAAAAAACCATTTCTGGAACTTCACCGTCAACAAGTAATTTACCTGCTGTTTTACTAATGATTTCATCAACAGATACGCCCGGAGCACGTTCTAATAGATGAAATGCGCCGTCTTTAACTTCTAATACGGCTAAATCTGTCACTATTTTTTTAACGCAATTAACGCCAGTAAGCGGTAAAGAGCAGGCTTCTAATAGTTTAGAGTCACCATGCTTACTTGCATGGGTCATAGTAACAATAATGTTTTTCGCGCCAGCGACTAAATCCATCGCGCCACCCATGCCTTTAATCAGCTTTTTAGGGATCATCCACGATGCGATGTTGCCATTCTGGTCAACTTCAAATGCACCCAGAACGGTTAAGTCTACATGACCACCCCGTATCATGGCAAAACTATCTGCACTATTAAATATGGCTGCACCAGTGGCTGCTGTCACGGTTTCTTTACCCGCGTTAATCATATCGGCGTCTAGCTCTGCTTTAGTCGGGTACGGGCCCATGCCTAAAAGGCCATTTTCGGACTGTAACATAACTTCAATATCATCTGGTACATAGTTTGCGACGAGTGTCGGAATTCCTATGCCCAAATTTACGTAGTAACCATCTTGAAGTTCTTGTGCAACGCGCATTGCAACTTGTTCACGTGATAATGCCATAATTTTGCTCCTGCTTAATCTCGTGTTGTTACACGTTCAATGCGTTTTTCAAAGCTGCCTTTAATAACGCGATTTACAAAAATACCCGGGGTATGAATTTGGCTTGGTTCAAGCTCACCCGGCTCTACAATTTCTTCTACTTCGGCAACGGTAATTTTGCCCGCTGTTGCCGCCATTGGATTAAAGTTCATGGCGGTGTGTCTAAACACTAAATTACCAAAGCGGTCGGCTTTCCACGCTTTAACAATAGCAAATTCACCCGTTATAGATTCTTCTAAAATATACGGGCGACCATTAAACTCTTTTACATCTTTGCCTTCAGCAACTGGAGTACCGTAACCGGTTGCGGTGTAAAACGCAGGTATACCCGCGCCACCAGCACGCATTTTTTCAGCTAGTGTACCTTGAGGCGTAAGCTCTACATCAATTTCGCCACTTAATAACTGCTGCTCGAATAGGGCATTTTCGCCAACGTACGAGGCAACTACTTTTTTAATTTGTTTGTCTTGTAATAAAATACCTAAACCAAAGTCATCAACACCACAGTTATTAGATACTACGGTTAAGTTTTTTGTTTGCATGTGCTTAATTTGTTTAATTAAGCCCTCAGGAATACCACATAAACCAAAACCACCGGCAATAATGGTATCGCCGTCTTTTAATCCTTCCATTGCAGCTTCGTAACTAGAAACTACCTTATCAAAACCGGCCATGAGTCTCTCCTCATTGTGTGCTATTTGTTGTTAACTATCTTTAATCATCATTTCATAAGATAGCTATTTAACCTGAACTCTGGTTAATAGATTTACTAACATATGAATCAGGGTGATATTTAAGTTTATTTTCTCTAGCCAGAGATTTTCAGTGAAAACAAGGCGAATTTACGCGTCAATAGCTGGCCTATTGCAAGTAAATTCAACGCAGTTAGTGCTGAAAATAGCTGCTCGAGATAGATTTATTATCCAGAGCTCAGGTTATTTTGTGTGCAGTGCCACAGATACTTTGCTCACAGGTTGCTTACCAAGTGCTTTGGTTATCTCCCAGCCAGCGTCACTTAACCTTTGTAAATCAATTGAGTGTTCAATGCCAAGCCCTTGCAGTAAGTAAACTACATCTTCGGTGGCAACATTTCCTGACGCCCCCTTAGCATAAGGACAGCCACCAAGGCCCGCAACTGCCGCGTCAACCGTTGCAATACCTAGGCTTAAAGCTGCGTAAATATTTGTGAGCGCTTGGCCGTATGTATCATGAAAATGCACGGCCAACTTGGCTTTATCAATGTGCGTTAAAAGTAACTCGATTAATTGCGTTACTTTTTTTGCGGTGCCAACACCTATGGTATCGCCAAGGCTTACTTCGTAACAGCCTAAATCTAATAGCTTTTGCGATACACTTAATACTGCTTGCGGGTCAATATCACCCTCATAGGGGCAACCGAGTACACAGCTTACATAACCACGTACACGAATATTATTAGCTTTAGCAAACGCCATTACTTCGCTAAAACGTTCAATACTTTCGTCTATTGAGCAGTTGATATTTTTTTGACAAAACGACTCACTCGCAGCTGTAAATATAGCAAACTCTTTAATACCAACAGCGTGCGCTGCTTGTGCACCTTTTAAGTTAGGTGTAAGGGCGCTTAAATTTACATTGGGTAAATCTAGCGCTGATATTACATCCGCTGAGTCTGCCATTTGTGGCACCCACTTAGGGGAAACAAACGCGCCAGCTTCAATATCTTTTAAGCCAGCAGCACTTAGGGCGTTAATAAGCGCTACTTTATCGGCTGTGCTTACTGTTTTTTCGTTTTGTAGGCCGTCTCGCGCGCCAACTTCAACAATACGTACTTTATTTGGAAAGGCACTCATTATGCACCTTCCTCTGTTGTATCTTCGACAATAGCAAGTAAGGCTCCATGCGTTACTAATTCGCCTTCACCAAAACAGTAGCTTCTTAAAATGCCGTCGTGTGGTGCGTTAAGCGTATATTCCATTTTCATGGCTTCGATAATAACAACCGCATCGCCTTTGGTAATTGTGCTACCAATGTCGATTAAGTGCTTAACTACTGTGCCATTAAGCGGCGCGGCAAGTGGCAAAGCTTCGCTTTCGTGCGAACTAATATAATGTTTATCAACTAGTTCAAGCTTAGTTTGCAGTGCTTTATTCATAACAGTGACAATATTGCCCGCAGTACTATTACCAACCGTAGTTACGTGCGCGCTATGTTTTTCACCATTAATAAATACAGTGCACAGATTATTATTTAATGTGCCTTGTAGTTTAAATACATGCTCGTTATGCGTAATACTATAGCCCGCTGTCGTTTTTATAGCGCTTAGCTGTAAATCGGCAAAAGGGACTTTAATTGCTTGTGGTGAATTGATTGTAAAACCACTCAGTTGTTGCCACGGGCTTGCACTGTTTTGCGCATTTTGGGTGTTAGTTAATGATTCTAAATACGCAAAAGCAGCAATAAGCTGGCTTGTTTGCAATAACGATTCGTCAACAGCAACTAACGAATCACCTTGCTCAGCAATAAAGTGTGTGCTTGGCGCACCTTGTTTAAAGGTAGGGTGGCTTGCTAAATTATGTAAAAAGCCAATGTTAGTGCTAAAACCCGCTAAATGAAATTGCTCAAGGGCTTGTTGTAAGCGGCTCAGTGCTTGTTCGCGATTGTCGTCATGCACAATAAGTTTTGCAATCATCGGATCATAAAATGGGCTAATTTCGTCGCCTTGTGCAATGCCTGTATCAATGCGTACAAATTCGCTGTTAAGGGGTGTGTGTAGTGCTTCAATAGTGCCCGAGCACGGGATAAAGTCGTTAGCTGGATCTTCTGCGTATATACGCGCTTCAAAGCTATGACCCTGCAATTGAATATCACTTTGTGTCATTGGCAATGTTTGCCCACCCGCAATATTTATTTGCCAATTGACTAAATCTACACCGGTTACCATTTCGGTCACTGGGTGTTCTACTTGAAGGCGCGTATTCATTTCCATAAAGAAAAATTCATCGCCACACAGTAAAAACTCAACCGTACCTGCGCCTCTATAATTTATAGCCAGTGCACAACGTACAGCCGCTTCGCCCATTTCTTTGCGTAGTTCGTCAGATAAACCCGGAGCAGGGGCTTCTTCAATTACTTTTTGATGACGACGTTGCAAAGAACAATCACGATCGCCTAAATAAACACAGTTACCGTAGTTATCTGCAAATACTTGCACTTCAACATGGCGAGGCTGGTTAACGTAGCGCTCAAGTAATACTAAATCGTTACCAAAACCGGCAATCGCTTCACGTTGCGCACCTTGTAGTGCGCTCATAAAGTCTTTTGCTTTTTGTACAACGCGCATACCTTTACCACCGCCACCAAAGGCGGCTTTAATTAGTACAGGGTAGCCAATTTTTTCAGCTTCACTTTGTAAAAAAGCAGGGTCTTGTTTATCACCATAATAACCAGGTACTAATGGCACATTAGCAGCTGCCATTATTTCTTTAGCGCGGGTTTTAGACCCCATTGCTTCAATACTGCTTGCTGGTGGCCCTATAAAAGCAATGTTATTAGCTTCGCAGGCTTTAGCAAATTCGCTGTTCTCAGATAAAAAACCATAGCCTGGGTGAATACAATCAGCGCCGCAGTCTTTGGCAACTTGTAAAATTTTGTCTGCTACTAAATACGAATCTTTACTTGGCGCGGCACCAATATGGTAAGCCTCGTCAGCCATTTTTACGTGCTGGGCATGTTTGTCTGCATCAGAGTATACCGCGACCGTGGTTAAGCCCATTTGTTTTGCGCTGCGCATTACACGGCACGCAATTTCTCCACGATTGGCAATCAGTATTTTTTGTAATCGTTGTGTGTTCATAATCAATCCTACAGTTGCCAAGCGGGTGAGCGTTTATCAAAAAAAGCACTTAGCCCTTCTTGACCTTCTTCAGATACGCGAATTTTTGCAATACGCTCAGCGGTAAGCTCAATGAGTTCATCGGTTATTGGTTTATTTGCTACATCGTTAATTAATGCTTTTGCGGCTTTTACTGCAACAGGTCCGTTATCAATCAGTGTTTGCAGCATATTATCGAGCGCACAGTCTAAATTACCGGTTACTTGATGAATTAAGCCAAGTTGCTTAGCAGTATGTGCATCAAACACTTCAGCCGTTAAAAAGTACCTGCGAGCAGCGCGCTCACCAATAGCTTTAATAACGTATGGACTAATAACCGCAGGAATAAGACCCAGCTTTACTTCGCTTAAACAGAATTGCGCATCGTCTTTACTAAGGGCTATGTCGCAACAGGCTATTAAGCCCAGAGCACCGCCAAAAGCGGCACCTTGCACAGCGCAAATTGTTGGGTGTGGTGAGCTTGCTAATACCTGCATTAATTTAGCTAATTGCATTGAATCAGCTAGATTATCGGCGTAGTTATTATTCGCCATCGATTTCATCCAGGCTAAATCGGCACCGGCTGAAAAGTGTTTACCTTCTGTTTTTAAAACCAAAGCACGAATATCAAGCGTATTTGCATGTTCAATACACTGGATCAGCTCATGTATTACTTCACTGTTAAATGCATTTCTTTTTTCTGGGCGACTTAACACAAGTACAGCCACATTAGATTTTGTTATTTGTAGTGTTACTGACATTTTGCGCTCCGGTTACATTCTAAATACGCCAAATTTCGAATCACGTTTTGGTGCGTTATTCGCAGCCGTTAACGCAAGCCCTAATACATTACGCGTGTCGGCAGGGTCTATAATGCCGTCATCCCACAAGCGTGCACTTGCGTAATACGGGTGACCTTGCTCTTCGTATTGATCAATAATTGGCTTTTTAAAATCACTGATTTCTTGCTCGCTCATGTTTTGGCCTTTACGTGCTAAACCATCTTGTTTAACTTGCGCCATTACACCCGCAGCTTGCTCGCCGCCCATGACAGAAATACGGGCATTAGGCCACATCCACATCATGGTGGGTTCAAATGCGCGGCCACACATTCCGTAGTTACCTGCGCCGTAAGAGCCGCCAATAAGTACAGTGAATTTAGGCACATCAGCACACGAAACCGCCATCACCATTTTAGCGCCGTGCTTTGCAATGCCTTCGGCTTCGTATTTTTTACCCACCATAAAGCCGGTAATATTTTGTAAAAACACTAAAGGAATATTGCGCTGAGCACACAGCTGAATAAAGTGCGCGCCTTTTTGCGCCGACTCACTAAATAAAATACCGTTATTAGCCACTATGCCAACCGGGTTGCCATAAATGCTGGCAAAACCGGTGACCAGCGTTTCACCAAAGTAACGTTTAAATTCATCAAATGATGAGTCATCTACAGTGCGCGCTATTACTTCGCGTACATCAAACGGCTTTTTAAGGTCGGTGCCTACAATGCCGTAAAGCTCGTTAATATCATAACGAGGTGGCTTTATATCCTCTAGAAGAGGGGCGGTCGGACGTGTGTAGTTAATGCGCTCAATACATTGGCGCGCAATAGACAGCGCATGAGCATCGTTTTCAGCGTAGTGATCGGCAACACCCGAAATTTTACAGTGCACATCGGCGCCGCCTAACTCTTCGGCGGTTACTTCTTCGCCGGTTGCTGCTTTTACAAGGGGCGGACCTGCTAAAAATATAGTGCCTTGATCTTTTACAATAATACTTTCATCTGCCATTGCAGGTACGTACGCACCACCTGCGGTACATAATCCCATTACCACGGCAATTTGTGGAATACCTTTGCCCGACATACGGGCTTGATTGTAAAAAATACGACCAAAATGCAGCTTATCTGGAAATACATCATCTTGCTCTGGCAGATTTGCACCGCCCGAATCCACCAAATAAATACACGGTAAGTGGCAGCGCTCTGCGATGTCTTGTGCGCGTAAATGCTTTTTAACGGTAAGCGGAAAATATGTACCGCCTTTAACCGTGGCATCGTTTGCAATAATCATGCATTCAACGCCTTTAACACGGCCAATACCGGCTACAACGCCTGCACAAGGTATTGCTTGTTCGTAAACACCAAAGGCAGCAAATTGCGAAATTTCTAAAAACGGTGAGCCTTCGTCAATTAATGTACTTATGCGGTCGCGTACAAATAATTTACCACGGCCTTCGTGGCGCTCCTTTAATGCAGCGCCTCCGCCTTGGCTAATTGTTGCTACTTTATCGCGTAAATCATCCACCAGCGCCGACATATTTTTATGGTTTTGCACAAACGTTGGATCGTGAGGATTAACGCTCGATTTTAAAATCGTCATGGTTTAATCCTTAACGGCTTTCAGTGAAAAGTTCGCGGCCAATGAGCATGCGGCGTATTTCTGATGTACCTGCACCAATTTCGTATAGTTTAGCGTCGCGCAGTAGGCGACCTGTTGCGTATTCGTTTATGTAGCCATTGCCACCTAAAATTTGAATCGCATCAAGTGCCATTTTAGTTGCAAGCTCTGCTGCGTATAAAATAGCACCGGCTGCATCTTTACGGGTGGTTTCGCCTCGGTCACACGCTTTAGCTACCGTGTATACGTATGAGCGCGCAGCATTCATTTGTGTATACATGTCGGCTACTTTGCCCTGAATTAACTGAAATTGACCAATAGGGGTATCAAACTGTTTACGCTCATGAATGTACGGTACAACTATGTCCATACACGCTTGCATTATGCCAAGCGGGCCCGCTGCAAGTACTACGCGTTCGTAATCAAGGCCACTCATAAGTACTTTAACGCCTTCGTTTAGGTTACCTAAAATGTTCTCCTGGGGTACTTCGCAGTTTTCAAATACTAGCTCACAGGTATTTGAGCCGCGCATGCCCAGTTTGTCGAGCTTTTGCGCTGTTGAAAAACCAGGAAAGTTACTTTCAACAATAAATGCGGTAATGCCTTTAGCGCCAGCGTTTAAATCTGTTTTAGCGTAAATAACGAGTGTGTGTGCGTCGGGACCATTAGTGATCCACATTTTATTGCCGTTTAAAATGTACTTATCGCCTTTTTTTTCGGCTTTGAGTTTCATCGATACAACGTCAGAGCCTGCATTAGGCTCGCTCATTGCAAGGGCACCAATGTGCTCGCCACTAATAAGCTTTGGTAAGTATTTTTCTTTTTGAGCTTGTGTGCCGTTACGGTTAATTTGATTAACGCACAGGTTTGAATGTGCTCCATAGCTTAACCCTATAGAGGCACTGGCACGGCTAATTTCTTCCATAGCAATAACATGTTCTAAGTAACCTAAACCGGCGCCGCCAAGTTCTTCAGATACGGTCATACCTAGTACGCCCATTTCGCCCATTTGAGTCCAAAGTTGATTTGGAAAAGCGTTATCTAAGTCCGTTTTTTCAGCAAGCGGGGCAATCTCCTGACTCGCAAAACTGTTTACGTGGTCGCGGATCATATCGGCGGTTTCGCCAAGGCCAAAGTTCATTTCTTTATATAGTGAAATAGTGCTCATGATTCATTCCTGTGTGACGTATGTGTTGTCAGTGTGTTTTTATTTAAAAAAAACTTATTCGTCTATTTTATTAAGCGTGTCTCTACAGCGGCGCTCGGCCGTCACCAACTCCATAAGAACAACTTTAATGTCGTCCATTTGTTGAGATAGGTCTGCTTTTTTTTCTGAAATAAGGTCAAGCATAGTAACCAACTGCTTAGCGCTTGATTTATCTGCGTCGTACAGTTCAAACAAACGACCGGTTTCGGCCAATGTAAAGCCAAGGCGCTTACCACGTAATATTAGTTTTAAACGCACTTTATCGCGTTTTGAATAAATACGGGTTTGACCATTACGCTCTGGAGTTATTAACCCTTGGTCTTCGTAAAAGCGAATAGAGCGGGTTGTAATGTCAAATTCTTTAGCGAGTTCGCTAATGCTAAATGTTTGTTCATTAGTGGCCGGCATTTTGGCTGAGCTTGCAAAGTTTGTTTGATTATCTGGTTTCATAATTGTATTTACCTCATTCGAATAACCCCAATATAAGTGAAGTTTACGTAAAGGTAAAGCTTGGTGTGATTTGAAACTATTTATAAAGGGATGTTTAAGCGAGGTGTTGATTTATGTTTTTAATATTCAATGGGTTATTTTTATTTCATCAGTGTAGTCTAACCGATGGAAAATAATCCTTACACTTATAAAACTAAAAATTAAGCTGTTTTTAGTTGACGTTGGCGTAAACGTTAGTATTGTGTAAGGGTATTAAATAATAAATGAATACTAAATTAATAGAGCAAATATACTAACAACTATTTGCGAATAAATACAATGGAGTTAGTTATGACTTTAGAATCAGTGGTAATTGTAGCAGCAAAACGCACCCCAATGGGTGGTTTTATGGGAGCGTTAAGTGATGCGCAGTCTACCGAACTTGGCGCTACCGCCATTGCAAGCGCACTTGCACAAACTGGTTTAGCTAATGATGCAATAGACGAAGTAATTATGGGCTGCGTATTACCAGCAGGCCTTGGACAAGCACCCGCACGCCAAGCAATGTTAAAAGCAGGCCTTGCACTTAGCACTGGCGCTACAACAATTAATAAAGTATGTGGCTCTGGTTTAAAAGCGGCCATGCTTGCAAACGATTTAATTAAAGCAGGCTCTATTCAATCTGCTATTGCCGGTGGCATGGAAAGCATGACAAACGCACCGTACTTTATTCCAAAAGCGCGTGGTGGAATGCGTATGGGACATGGCGAAATAAAAGATCACATGATGAGCGATGGCCTTGAAGATGCTTACGACAACAAAGCTATGGGTTGTTTTGCACAAGACACCGCCGATGAATACGGCATTGGCCGCGAGCAAATGGATGCGTTTGCATTAGGCTCATTAAGTAAAGCTAAAGCCGCGATACAAAATGGTAGCTTTGATAACGAAGTTGCACCCCATACAATGCAAACACGCAAAGGCGATGTAACAGTATCGATTGATGAGCAACCAGGCAACGCCCGCCCAGAGAAAATTCCTACCTTACGTGCTGCTTTTAAAAAAGACGGCACTATTACAGCCGCTAATTCATCGTCAATTTCAGACGGTGGCGCAGCGCTTATATTAATGAGCGAATCAAAAGCAAAAGAGCAAGGGTTAACACCGCTTTGTAAAATTGTGGCGCACAGCACGCATTCTCAAAAACCAAGTGAATTTACAGTAGCGCCAGTAGGGGCTATGAACAGCGTGCTTGAAAAAGCAGGTTGGGCTGTAAACGATGTTGACCTTTGGGAAATTAACGAAGCATTTGCCATGGTAACCATGCTGGCTATTAATGAGTTAAAACTTGATGAAAGCAAAGTAAACGTTAACGGCGGTGCATGTGCACTTGGCCACCCAATTGGTGCAAGCGGCGCGCGTATTTTAGTAACGCTGATTCATGCCCTTAAAAACCGAGGTCTTAAAAAAGGCATTGCGTCTTTATGTATTGGTGGCGGTGAAGCGGTTGCTATGGCCGTAGAAGCGTATTAACTAGGTATTAAATAGTTATAAGAAAGCTGTACGAATAACTACAAAAGCGCTGCACTAATAATGCTAACAAAGCGGCGCTACCAATTTTAAAGAGAACACACAACTCACACACTAGGATTTAATCATGCACCAAGTACCACTACTTATTAATGGCGAATTTATTCAATCAGCATCAAAAGAGCTTATCGATGTTATAAACCCAGCAACTCAAGAAGTACTTGCACAAGTGCCATGTACCACAGAATCAGAAATGGACGCGGCAATTGCCTCAGCTTCTGAGACGTTTAAAACATGGAAAGACGTACCTATTACTGAACGTGCTCGCATTATGATGAAGTACGCTGCGCTATTAAAAGAACATCACGATGAGCTTGCTACCATTATTTGCCATGAATTGGGTAAAACGTTTGAAGATGCAAAAGGCGATGTTTGGCGCGGTATTGAAGTAGTAGAACAAGCCGCTAACGCTCCATCATTAATGATGGGTGAAACAATGGAGAACGTAGCGCGCAAAATAGATACGTATTCTTACATGCAGCCACTTGGCGTGTGTGCGGGCGTAACACCATTTAACTTCCCTGCAATGATCCCCCTTTGGATGTTCCCGCTGGCTATTGTGTGTGGTAACACCTTTATTTTAAAACCGTCTGAGCAAGATCCACTTACACCAATGCGCTTAGCAGAGCTATTTATTGAAGCCGGTGCACCAAAAGGCGTATTACAAGTTGTTCACGGTACAAAACCACAAGTAGACCGCTTACTAGAAGATAAAGCAGTACGCGCTATTTCGTTTGTAGGCTCGTGTGGTGTAGGTGCTTATATTTATTCTAAAGGCACACAAAACCTTAAACGTGTGCAAGCGTGTGTTGGCGCTAAAAACCACATGGTTATTATGCCTGATGCAAGTAAATCGCACGTTGTAAACAACCTAGTAGGCGCATCTGTCGGTGCTGCTGGCCAGCGCTGTATGGGTATTTCTGTTGCTGTATTTGTAGGTCAAGCAAGTCAGTGGGTAGATGAAATTAAAGCAGGCTTTGAAAATGTACGCCCAGGCGTGTGGGATGATGCAAACGCGGCATACGGTCCACAAACATCAAAAGCAGCAAAGGCACGTATTTTATCACTCATTGCTGGTGGTAAAGAGCAAGGCGCTACCTGTTTAATTGATGGTTCTGACTTTACGGTTGAAGGGTATGAGCAAGGTAACTGGGTTGGCCCAACGTTATTTACCGATGTAACCAAAGAGATGGATTTATACAAAGAAGAAATATTTGGTCCAGTACTAGCGTGTATGTTTGTAGACACGCTTGAAGAGGCAATCGCCCTTATTAACGACAGCCCTTACGGTAACGGTACCTCGTTATTCACGTCAAGCGGCGCAGTGGCTCGTAAATTCCAACACGAAATTGAAGTAGGCCAAGTAGGTATTAATGTGCCAATTCCGGTGCCACTTCCTTTCTTTTCGTTCACTGGTTGGAAAGGCTCGTTTTACGGCGATACTCACACGTACGGTAAGCAAGGTATTCGCTTTTACACAGAAACTAAAACAATTACATCACGTTGGTTTGAAGACGACATTGCGTCGGGTCCAAATATGAGCATTAACTTAAAATAATCGTAATTAAAAAATGAGTAAATAAAAGAATAATTAATAATAAAGATGGGCGCGAAGGCTACTTCACACACAACACACATAAGCCTTCGCCGCTCGTCACGAACGACTCCCGTGACGGGAAACGCTAACAACACAACTTACACAATTAAAGAGATCTACCATGGACTTTAACTTATCTGAAGATCAACAAGCCTTTGCGCAAACAGCACGCCAATTTGCTGAGTCAGAACTCGCACCTTATGCAGCAAAATGGGACCGCGAACATATTTTCCCTAAAGACACGATTAAAGCGGCAGGCGAGCTTGGTTTTTGTGGTTTATACACGCCAGAGGAAGCAGGCGGCCTTGGTTTATCTCGTTTAGATTCGAGCATTATTTTTGAACAACTTGCTATGGGCTGTACAGCAACAACGGCCATGTTAACCATTCATAATATGGCTACCTGGATGGTAGCAAGTTTTGGTACCGATGCCGTTAAAGACAAATACGTAGAGCAATTAGTCATGGGCGAGTTACTTGCCTCTTACTGTTTAACAGAGCCAGGCTCGGGCTCAGATGCCGCATCACTTAAAACCAAAGCAGTGCTTGAGGGTGATGAGTACGTTATTAACGGCTCAAAAATGTTTATATCGGGCGCTGGCGAAACCGAAGTATTAGTGGTAATGGCACGTACAGGCGGCGAAGGCGCTGCGGGTATTTCGGCATTTGTAGTGCCTGCCGACGCAAAAGGCGTTGAATACGGTAAAGCAGAAGAAAAAATGGGTTGGAACGCACAACCAACACGGCTAATTAGCTTTGAAGATGTACGCATTCCTGCGCATAACTTATTAGGCGCAGAGGGAGAAGGCTTTAAATTTGCGATGCAAGGCCTAGATGGCGGCCGAATTAACATTGCCACATGTTCAATTGGTACAGCGCAAGCGGCGCTTAATACAGCCCGTGAATATTTAAAAGAACGTACACAATTTGGTAAGCCATTGGCTGCGTTTCAAGCATTGCAATTTAAAATTGCCGATATGAACACCGAACTTGTAGCTGCGCGCCAAATGGTTAGGCTTGCTGCATTTAAACTTGATAATAACGACGTTGAAAAAACCACTTACTGCGCCATGGCTAAACGCTTTGCTACCGATGTTGGCTTTACTGTGTGTAACGACGCACTGCAAATTCATGGTGGTTACGGTTACATAAAAGAATACCCGCTTGAGCGCCATGTACGTGATGTACGCGTTCATCAAATTTTAGAGGGCACTAACGAAATTATGCGTGTAATTATTGCGCGCCGAATTCTAGCTGAGTCTGCAAGCGACGTTTTATAAGGAGCAATGTATGTCAGAATCTAAATCTAATCCGAGTATTGAACTAACAACCGAAGGTCATGTTGCAATTTTAACTATGTCTAATCCGCCAGCAAACACCTGGACAAAAGACACATTAATTGATTTAAAAAATACCGTTAACGCGCTTAATAACAATAAAAATATTTATGCATTAGTACTGACTGGTGAAGGCGAGAAGTTTTTTAGCGCAGGTGCCGACCTAAACGTATTTGCTGGTGGCGATAAAGGCGTAGCCGCCGATATGTCGTGTGTATTTGGTGAAGCGTTTGAAGCGCTTACTAATTTTAGAGGCGTGTCGGTTGCAGCCATTAATGGCTATGCAATGGGCGGCGGGCTAGAAGTGGCGCTTGCGTGCGATATACGTATAGCTGAAGAGCAAGCACAAATGGCGCTCCCTGAAGCTAAAGTTGGCTTATTACCCTGTGCGGGTGGTACACAAAATTTAGCATGGCTTGTAGGCGAAGGCTGGGCAAAACGCATGATTTTATGCGGCGAGCGCTTAAAAGCCGATAAAGCCCTACAAATTGGCTTAGTAGAAGAAGTAGTACCACACGGTGAAAGCTTTGCAGCGGCATTAAAACTTGCAAACCAAGTGGCCGATCAAAGCCCTACCTCAGTTGCTGCGTGTAAAACATTGATTCAAAAGGGGCGTCATCAACCCATGGCAAGTGTATTGCCTCTTGAGCGTGAATTGTTTGTTGGATTGTTTGATACCGAGGATCAACAAGAAGGCGTAAATGCCTTTTTAGAAAAACGCCGCGCTAACTGGGTAAACGGCTAATGAGTGCTTTAACATTATTAAATAGCGCCGATGAGCCCGTGGTATTTGAAACTGCAGCCGCAGAAAATGGCAGTTTAATTGGGCTTATTACACTCAATGCGCCTAAAGCCTTAAATGCACTTAATTTTGAGATGATCAAATTACTTGAGCCGCAATTGCGAGCTTGGCAAGACGATGATGCTATTGCAATGGTGTTGTTAAAAGGCGCAGGCGATAAAGCATTTTGTGCAGGCGGCGATGTTGTAAGCCTTCATCATGCAATGGCGCAGGGTAAACCAACAAGCTTAGTTGAAAAGTTTTTTACGCTTGAGTACAAGCTTGATTATCTTATTCATACCTTTGATAAACCTATCCTCGTTTGGGGTAACGGCATAGTAATGGGCGGCGGTTTAGGGCTAATGGCCGGTGCTAGCCACCGCGTTGTTACTGAAACATCACGCATTGCCATGCCAGAGCAAACCATAGGTTTATACCCTGATGTAGGCGGCAGTTACTTTTTACATAAAATGCCACAAAGTGTGGGGCTATTTTTAGGGCTAACGTCGGCATCAATTAACTGTGACGACGCGCGTTTTGTATCGCTTGCCGATCACTTTATCGATAGTAATAAATATGATGCCATGCTTGCGCAAATTTTAACTGCAAAGTGGGGCAAAACTGCGAGCTTAAATCATGAGCGTTTAACTAAGTTATTAACCGATTTAGACAACCAATCTGCGCGTATGCCTAAAGGCAATATAAAAGCTAACCTAAAAACGATTCAAAAACTGGGTGAGTTTAAAACCTTGCAAGAGCAGGTTAATTATATTTTAGGGCTAACCACTAATGACAAGTGGCTACAACGCGCTCAAAAATCACTTAAACACGGATGCCCACTAAGCTGCGCGCTCGTTAGTGAGCAATTAAAAACAAGTAAAGGCAAAAGCTTATTAGCGTGTTTTAAAATGGAGCTGGGTATGTCGGTGCGCGCTGGCGAAGTAGGTGAATTTCAAGAAGGCGTAAGAGCGTTATTAATAGATAAAGACGGCGCGCCTAATTGGCAGTACAAAACACTTAGTGATGTCCCACAAACAATAATCGACAGCTTTTTTGCTAATCGCTTTGGCGAAAACCACCCTCTCAATGGCTTAGACACGCCATCACACAAATAAAGGAAAGACGATGACTAAACTCAATATTGGTTTTATCGGCTTAGGTAATATGGGCGGCCCAATGGCGGCTAACTTAATTAAAGCAGGCCATACTGTTAGCGTGTTTGATTTAAACCAGTCGGTCGTAAATGAGCTTGCAAGTAAAGGCGCAAAAGCAGCAGTTGATGCACAGCAGTGCGCAACTAATGCTGACGTACTTATTAGTATGTTACCTGCGGGCAAACATGTTAAGTCGCTTTACTTAGGTAATAACGACGACAGCGGTTTAATTAACGGGCTGAGCAACAATACATTAGTAATTGATTGCTCAACAATAGATGCAGAATCAGCACGTATTGTAGGCAGTACACTTGGTAAACAAGGCATAAGCTTCGTTGATGCACCGGTATCGGGCGGCGTTGCAGGCGCAACTGCTGGCACTCTTACCTTTATTGTAGGTGGCGAAAAAGCAGCGTTCGATAAAGCAAATACAGTGCTTAGTGATATGGGTAAAAACATATTTCATGCAGGCGATATTGGCGCAGGGCAAGTAGCAAAAATATGTAATAACATGCTACTTAGCATTTTAATGGCAGGTACCAGCGAAGCACTGCAAATGGGTATTAACAACGGCCTCGATCCTAAAGTACTTAGCGACATTATGACCGCAAGTTCGGGCCGTAACTGGACGCTTGAACTTTACAACCCTTGCCCAGGTGTAATGGATGCAGCCCCTGCAAGTAACGATTACAAACCTGGCTTTATGGTCGATTTAATGGCTAAAGATTTAGGCCTTGCTATGGAAGCCGCGCAGCAAAGTAATTCATCAACCCCTATGGGTTCAATGGCTAAAAATTTATACACTATGCTACAGCACCAAGGTGCGGGTAGTGATGACTTTAGTGCCATTTTTAAACTGTTTTCAAAGTAGGAGCAACGCGTGGAGATTAAAAATAACACGGTAGTAATAACCGGTGGCGCACAAGGTTTAGGCT
The DNA here is from genome assembly GCF_014163785.1 of Pseudoalteromonas sp. SR43-7. Taxonomy (NCBI): domain Bacteria; kingdom Pseudomonadati; phylum Pseudomonadota; class Gammaproteobacteria; order Alteromonadales; family Pseudoalteromonadaceae; genus Pseudoalteromonas; species Pseudoalteromonas sp. SR43-7. The sequence continues at coordinate 59,835 of NZ_JACJDY010000021.1, forward strand.
TTGCAATGGCGCAAAAGTTTGCACTTATGGGTGCTAACATTGCTTTAATAGATATGGCGCAAGACTTATTAAACACAGCATGCGAGCAATTAACGCAGCTTGAAGGTGTAACTAGCAATATCAAAGGTTATGCCGCAAACGTAACAAATGAGAGCGAAGTAGAAAACGTATTTAATACTATTAACAGCGATTTTGGCCACATTGGTGTGCTTATAAACAACGCCGGTATTTTACGCGACGGCATGTTTATAAAGGCTAAAGACGGCAAAGTCATTAAAAAAATGTCTCTTGAGCAATTTCAATCCGTGATTGATGTAAACCTGACGGGTGTGTTTTTAGCAGGGCGGGAAGCTGCAAGCCACATGATTGAATCAGGCAAAGGCGGCGTAATCGTTAATATGTCGAGCGTAGCGCGCGCAGGTAACATAGGTCAAACAAACTACGCGGCATCAAAAGCAGGCGTAGTGGCACTTACCACCACATGGGCTAAAGAACTTGGCCGTTTTGGTATACGTGTAGGCGCTATTGCACCAGGTGTAATAAGTACCGCCATGACCGACGCCATGAAGCCCGAAGCCAAAGAGCGTATGCTCGCAGTAACGCCAGTAGGGCGCTTAGGCGAAAGCGACGAAATTGCCCATACTGCACAATACATAATCGAAAACGACTTTTTTACCGGTCGCGTGGTAGAAATAGACGGCGGAATTCGTTTGTAAAGCGAGCTAGATTAAGATTGGTTTAAAAAGCATGGCGCTTGTGGGCTGTGCTTTTTTGTTTTAAATCGGGGAGTTTATAATCTTGAAAAAGGCTAATAACGGCGTTGGCAATTTGTTGTAAAACATGGGTAGTATACCCGCTGAATTAAAACGTAGAACATTCTAGCGTTCCAATTAACTGCGTTAAAAACTTCTCATATAGATAAACTATATAACCCAAATTTTGCCTTGTTACTGAGATATTTATAATCTTGAAAACGGGCTAATAACCCCGTTGGCACCTTGTTGTAGTACATGGGATATTTGTGTGGTACGCACGTCACTGTGACCTAATTGTGTTTGTACTGTACGTATATCAGCGCCGCTTTGCAGTAAATGCGTAGCGAAAGAGTGGCGTAAAGTATGTGGCGTAACATGTTTGTTAATATGTGCATCAAAAGCGGCTTTTTTAACAGCGCGTTGTAATTGTTTTTCATCGATATGATGACGTCTTAATTGCTTACTCTCAGGATCAATGCTTAATTTATGTGATGAAAATAAATATTGCCAGCCCAGCTGTCTATTGTGGTTTGGATATTTTTTACGTAATAAATGAGGCATGTAAGCGCCGCTATACAAGGGGTTTTTCAGATCTAATTGCAGGTAACTATCAACTAATTGTATTTGAGAACGTAATTGCGGTGTGAGCTCTACGGCAAGGGTTACAACACGATTTTTGCCTCCTTTGCCATCCCAAATTCGAATGCAGTTATAGTCAAAGTCAATATCGTGTACCCGTAAACGCAGTACCTCCATTAATCGCATACCACTGCCATAAAGTAATCCACAGGGTAAATAATGCTTTGCAGAGCACACTTTAAAAAAATTATTTATTTCTTGCTGCGTTAAAACTACCGGTAGTTTAGTTGCTCGTTTGCTCTTAATAAAACTTAATGATAATGAAAGTGGCTTTTTAATCACTTCTTTAAATAAAAAGCTCAACGCATTTAAGGCTTGTGTTTGAGTGTTAGGAGCAACATTTTGTTGATTGACTAAGTAATTTAAAAAAAGTTCGACCTCATTATCTCCCATCGTTGTTGGGTGCCTCATAGAGTTAAATCGAATAAACGAAGCTATCCAGTATAAATACGCTTTAATAGTACTTTTAGCATAACGCTTTAGATACATTTGTTCGGCTATCATAGTTAAAAAAGGTGATTTCATGATATGAATCTCTAGTAAAAGTTAACTGTATATATAGACAGTGCTTGTTGTTTTGTCCAATATTACTGATCTCCACCATTTCGGTGTATTTGTGCATTGATTAAAAATAATTTCCAGTTAACTAATTGTTTACAGTTGTTTATTTGATGGTTAAGATAAATGCACTGTAAGATATGGACATTTGTCGGTTTATAAAACGACAAATGTCGTAGACAAAGTTGTTATGTACTAAGGAGTATTTGTGGAAAATAAAATCACATTGGATAAAGTTTTTTGTCAGGAAGACATCCACCGTTTTTTTCTTAAAACAAGTGTTGTAGTTGCAGCATTTCTAGTAACTTCGATATTGTCACAGCTATTTAGCTTAGCTTCAAATGAAAACAAGGTTTATGAAAGTAAATCTGTGGCACAAGCAGAAGTTGATTATTACAAAAGTCAAAAAAATCTTAAACAGGAAGACCAACTGAAGTTAATTGTTTCTCAAGCAAAGTTAAATTCAGCAAATAAGGCAGTTGAAACTAATGAGTCAATGTTAAACCTTAATAAGTCTATTACTGACTTATGTATGCTTATATCACCTGGATTTTTTCTAATAGGTATATTTTTCTGGTTAATGCATTTGCCTTATATCCAGACAGGTTCAGAAACGAGTGTCAATCAGGCTAACGAAGAAACTGATCAAAGTCCTCCAGAGCAAAATCAAGAGCAAGCTTCTGTTCAGCAAGCTAGCGAAAGTACATAACAAGTTACTTAAGTTCGTTCGTAAACTCACTGGGACAATTAACAGTTGGTTTGGCGCTTCGCGCAAGTATAGCCAACAGTCAATTGCCCCTTAGCAAAGCGTTATGTGCTAGGGAGTTAGTATTGGTCAAAATAGTAGAAGAACTAATTGTTAGCGGGAAATGGCTCTATGATGAAGCTGTAGATATGGAGGCTCATATTATTAAAACTAATTTCAAGCCTGGTTCTGGCGACCACGAAGATGAACCTGTCGTTAGAGAGGATCGTTTTGGTGAGTTTTATGGTCTTCATATTGGCGCATACTCAAATACTTCTACTTTTCAGGGAGGAGCATATTCGTCAATTGAAGAAGCACAAAAATATGCGTCAACGGTGTGTCCATCACTAGTATGGAACAAGCGTGAGCCTCGCACATAACAAACAGCTCAATCCGACCTCCACTGCGTTGCTCGTTTTGTGCTTTTCCGCTACGCTCGCACAAAACAATCAACTCCGTTCCGGCGGCTTAGCTGGGCGTTATGTGTAAATGGAAGTTAGGTGAATGAATTCTAGTTTTGACCAATATATTTCTAATCTAAATTCAAATAAGGATATTTATCCAAATGAATTATTTGAATTCGCTTCAAATAGTGAGCGATATGAATTAAACCACCCACAATCTCTTCATGATTCGTGGGTAACATCGATTACTATCGCTGAAAATAGAAATAAAATCCGCCCATTTGAACCATCATTATCTATTGTTTTAAATTTACTCGGTCAGCAACATGATCGTGATATTGTACTTAACTATTTTAATGTTAAGTCATATGAAATCTTGGGTTCTGAAAACCCATTTAATTATGGTGACACATTTCATGGTGATGTATTAACACATGAAATATCTATTGTAGACGGTTTATTCCAACATGTTTTAGAACTTCGTTCAGGCTCTACTTTTAAAGTTATCTTTAGTGAATTCAGCTGTTTGGAGCAAGTTTACACATAACAAGTGACTATGGTGTCAATTCCTAATTTCAAACCATTTTAGGATCCCACATGACACCATCCCTCACCATAGAATTTATGATTACTATAAGCTTTCTTACACAGGCAATAATAGCCACTTTTTTAGGTTTCCCTGCCGCGACTAGCCGATGATAAATAGCTTTAAATTTAGGGTTACATTGGATAGCTGACATCATTGCCATATACATTGCGGTTCAAATTTTTGGCCGTCCACCTCGTATCATCCGTTTACCCTGATAAGCACCACTTTCTCGATTAAATGGTGCAACACCAACCAGTGATGCAGCCTCTTTATTGTTTACACACCCAAGCTCAGGCATGTCACTAAGTAAGTTAAATGCGACAACATTCCCAACGCCAGGCACACTTTGAATAATGTCATTCTTGACCTTATATTCGTCACATTCTTTGATGAGTTTTTGTAGTTTCAAATCTACTTTTTCAATCTGATTTTTTAATGCCGTTAGGATAGGTTTTATTAGGACAAAATAACAGTGACACCCATCCTTAATTTTTTAAAGAGAAGCTTTTCTTTAACCTAACCTTTCGTTCAAAAAAAGCACAAACGGCTTTTTAATTTTACGTAAAAAGTCAGTAATCGACTGTACCTGGACTAGAGCTTGGGGATGGTTAAGACATCAAATTATAACGAATTATTTAAAATACTCGTACGTATCAATTTTGTTAAACCTAGGTTCAGTTATTATCAATATGATTATTACCTGAAATTAATCCAGTGCTCGCACTACTAATTAAATTATGGAGATCCCCATGAGTAAGCAGATAGATAAAGCAATGCCACAAGCAGAATTCATCGCGCAGGACTACCAAGGCTCAGGAAAGTTGAAGGACAAAACAATATTAATAAGCGGCGGTGATAGTGGCATTGGCCGTGCGGTGGCATTGCATGCGGCCCGTGAAGGCGCGAAGATAGCTTTTATATACCATACTGATGCTGACGCTGCAGAGCACACCCGCAAAGCAATAGAATCCGAAGGGGCAGAGGTTTTGGTTATACAGGGAAATGTTGGTAAAAGTTCAAACTGTGATGCGGCGGTGGCTAAAGTGATTGATCATTGGGGTGAGTTGCATGTTTTGGTTAATAACGCTGGTTTTCAAAAGCCATTTGATAGCTTAACTGATATTAGTGATGAGCAATGGGCAGCCCATTTTGATGTCAATATGCACGGTATGTTCTATCTGGCGCGAGCCGCGCTGCCACATCTAAATGAAGGTGCTAGCATCATCAATACCACGTCTGTCAATGCATTTGCTGGTAATAAGCATTTGGTGCCTTACACAGCGACCAAAGGAGCCATCAACGGATTTACCCGTGCACTTGCGTTGCAATTAGCACAGAAAGGTATCCGTGTTAATGAGGTCGCACCTGGCCCTGTAGTGACTGAAATTCAGCTAACTTTCAAAGGATATGACGACGATATTATAAAAGACATGGATAAGGTCACTCCAATGCAGCGAATGGGACAACCACGTGAAATGGCTGCCGCATTTGTTTATTTAGCATGTCAAGATAGCTCTTTCGTTACCGGCCAAACTATTCACGTCAATGGTGGCATGATTATCAATGGTTAAGACTTTTGTTATGAAACAAATAAACAAAGATACTTGGTATAAACGCAGTACTCATAGGAATTGGTTGAGCAATCAAGGCCAGCATTTGCTTGAGCATTATAAAAAAGCGAAAGTAAGCGGAGGTTTTGGCACGCTGAATGATAAAGGGCAATTGACTGGCCACTCGGCTGTCACTATCGTTACCGCTAGAATGGTTCATTGCTATAGTCTTGCCTCATTACTGGGTGTTCCTGGCGCGAGCCAATTAGTCGATCACGGCTTGCAAGCACTGCTAGATGGGGCATTGAGAGACCATGAGCAGGGTGGTTGGTTTGAGGATGAAGGCCACAAAGGCATTAAACAGGCATATGTTCATGCTTTTGTGGCGCTCGCCGCGGCGAGCGCAAGTATGGCCGAGCGACCTCGCTCACAGGAACTGCTTGATGCTATCGTTGCGATTATTAATCAGCATTTCTGGGTTGAGGCTGAAGGCGTAATGGCCCCAAGTTTCGATGAGAAATAGAATGAAAGCGAGTGCTATCGTGGTGCTAATGCCAATATGCATACAACTGAGGCCTTCCTAGCATTGTTTGATGCGACAGGTGAAGAAATATGGCTAAATCGGGCTATGGGGCTGGTAGAGCGCTTCGGCCATGACATTGCTAGCTCGTATGATTACCGTTTACCTGAGCATTTTGATACTAACTGGCAGATATTGACGGATTACAACGCAAATAAACCCACAGATGATTTACGTCCGTGGGGGCTAACCCCTGGTCATTTTGCAGAGTGGGGTGGATTGTTGTTGAAAGTTGAGGCTGGACTTGTTGCAAGCGGGCAAGCAGCACCAGATTGGTTGTTAGAAGATGCAATAAGACTATTAGATAGTGCCATGCACTATGGTTGGAATGCCGATGGTAAGCAGGGAATGGTTTATACAATTGGATGGGACAATCAAGTTTCGGTTGCCAATAGGCCTTGGTGGGTTCAGGCGGAGGCTGCTAATACAGCATACCTATTGATCAGACGCACAGATGACATGAGGTTTGAGGCAATATATCGCGAAGTCTGGGATTATATTGCCAGCATGATAATTGACTCGGAAAAGGGTGGTTGGCTTCCTGAGGTTGACAACGATGGACAGCGAACCGAAAAGGTTTACCCACTTCGCGAAGATCTTTACCATGCATTTCAAGCAACCTTAACGCCGCTGCTGCCAATCAGCGCATCCCTTGCTGGCGGGTTGAGAAACCACAACCTATAAGTTTTGGAAAGTCATTACACAATAAAGCAAGGTGTGGTTAGATTGTCTTTTAACCACGCTTTAGCTGTAATAGATTGTAATTATTTTTTTAATCTAAAAATCTAGAGTTTTTTAAACTGTTATTAACAATTATCAATGAGATAAACACTTGTAGAGTGCCTTCTACTTTAACTGGGGGGCATCTACTTTATTTTCGGTTTTTTAAATAATGGCTGTTTTGTGGCTATAAGTACTACTTTTAAGCGAGTGGAAAGCATTGAAAAGGCATATTCATTACTAAATTTACAATATCTTCTATACCGCTCCAATGAAAAAATAAGTATAAATAATGTGTTAGTAAAACATTTTATGTAGTGATGATAAATACATAGTAAAAAATTTAATTAACGTCGTGAGTTATTATTTGAGGCGAGAATGTTTTTAGGTAGTATATTTACCATAAAAATTGCAACGTAAGCATATGAGTCGCCTCTATCATTTGTTGTGAAGCGTTAATAGGCATAACACTTACTTGGTCTTAACGGTTATCAACTATATAAAGACACATTCTAGTTGGCGTTACCTAAATTCACAGAAGATAAGTGATCTCTTTTTCAATAAACTTGTTATTACTTATATATTTAATTTAAGGGCTAATATGTTAACTAAAGAGAATACTGGGCTTATTGTTGTTGATATTCAAGGCAAGCTCGCGCGTTTAGTTCATGAAAGTGATGTTTTAATATCTAACTGTGAAAAGTTAATTAAAGGAGCTCAAGCATTATCGCTGCCAATTATTTATCTTGAACAAAATCCTGATGAATAATTAGGCTGACACCCATTCTAATTATTACGAAAAAAGCCAACTAAAACAGTATGAAGTTTTCATTGTTATATAATGAATCACGAAAAAAAGCTGAGCCATGTAGGCATAATGAAAGCAAAAATAGATAGCCGAATCGGAAGACAATAGCTGTTTATTAAATAATGGCAAACGACTCGGCTGTATAGAACCGGCTTTCCTTTAAGTAAAAAGCGAAATATTATCGTGAATAAAGGGATGAACAAACTGACCTTACGAGGTCAGATGAAAATGAATGCCTTTACTTTATTGTGTGGAAACTGTATTGCCTTGTTCATAAAATACAGTTGCAAAAGACGATGCATTGAGAAAGGGAGGCCCTTTTACCCTAAATTAAAGCTACTCAACCAGCCGCAACCCTTTCCAAAACGCCAATTAAAACAACACCAAATTCCCACTTTATATTCTGCATAAAATACAGTAATCGATTGAACCAAAATAGGAACTCAGCTATGGTTTGTTTATCAATAAAAATAAATAAAAAACGAGTTAATCTACAGATTCGTTATGTTGCTCATGAAGAATGTGGGCTATTCTACTCAAAATAAGGATTTTTTATGAGTTTATTTAAATTAGTTAGTTTATTGATCAAGTTTAGTTGTTTGTTGTTGCTTTTAAGCGCCCCAAAATATCTTCATGCTGAGGATAAAGCCTATCCTCAATTTAGCGGTTATTCACCTAAATCTAAGTTAACAATAAACTTTGAACCTGTGAACATATTATTAGAATCGAATGTTCTTGATATGGGGCCATCCAGAAGAATAAATGCTAAACTTGACAAACCTCCGATAGGTACTAGGTTAAGAAATGTTTTCCCCAGTGCTACCCATAATGAAAGTAACAGATTCACATATGAGTTGATAAAATCTCCTAAACAAAAAAGTTTAGTCAATGATGTTAAAAAATATTTAGAATCATTGCCCGAGAAAAACAACCTTAATTTATATTCAAAACAAGAGCAATTGGCCTATTGGCTTAATCTTTATAACATTACTTTAATTAACGAAATTGTTAAGCGGTATCCAATAGTTAGTTTAGAAAAAATATTAACTGGTCCTGACTCACTATTGGATAAAAAGCTAGTGAATATTGGTAGTCTTCAGTTGAGTCTCAGTGACATACAGTATGGGATTTTAGATAAAAACTATAGTAAAGAACCTTTAATTATTTATGGATTATATCAAGGGTATATCGGCAGCCCAAATATCAATAAAAAAGCCTTTTCAGGTAAAAATGTATATAAGCTATTAAAAAATAATGCAACAGATTTTGTCAATTCGAATAGAGGTACAAAAATTGATTCTCTAAATAGTTTAGAGGTCTCAAGTTATTATGCGAGAAATGCTGATTATTTTCCTAATTTTAGCAATGACCTCAAACTTCATCTGTTGCAATTTGCTGATAAAACAACCCAAGAAATAATAAATAAGTCGGATAAAATTGAACCCATTATAAATAATTGGGCAATTGCTGATCTATTTGGAAGTAAAAGAGTCTTTGGTGGGGGCATGTCTACTAACTCAGCAGCATCAATAGGAATGTCAAGAAATTATGCGTTGACCGATAAAGTCACTAAAGACGCGAACACAGGTGGAAAGTTCAGACTTTCAGCTAGAGAAATAACCAGGTTAAAGGAGTTAATGAGAGTAAGAGCTAAGAATTACGGTGAGACATCCGTAACGATAACAGACCTAGAATTACAAGATGAAAACTAAAATTTACAATATATGAACAGTAGCTCAGTATGGTGAGAAAAAAAACAAATAAAAAACGAGTTAATCTATAGGCTTGTTAGGTATACAAGGAAGTATTGAGTCTGGTGTTGATCCTTAAAGAAAAATTCAAAACTATTTTTGAGTCTACTTTCTTAATCGTTGTATTCTTACTTTGTGGGTTGGCAATTAGTGATATCCTAATTCAGCCGTTTGCAAAACTCGTATTCATATCTATATTCTTTTTAGCATGGTTTATATTGCTAATTTATGGCTTAATTTACAAAGAGTCTTATATGTTTAAGTGTTCTGTAAAAAGTAGATTATTGATATACTTAGCTGAGCAGTTTATATATTGTTCTTTGATCATAATTACAGGTATTGTTCTCTTTCGAGCAGTGTATACCTAACAACACCTCTGAGGTGGACAGCAAGCTCTAAAGCTCACTTCCCACCGCAAGTTTTAACAGTGGTGATCTCTTACTTTTCAATGCCGCTAGGTAAGTTGATTCATCTTAGGGCGTATGTAGATCTAAACCCTATTTTACTTATTTAGTTCTTTTCTTATAATTTCAGCTCCAGCGCTCAAGGCATTTAATTTGCCGTTAGCTATATGGTGAGGTAGTGGAGCCATACCGCAGTTTGTACACGGGTAGAGTTTGTCGGCATCTACAAATTGCAGTGCTTTACGCAGCGTATTAGCTACTTCCTCTGGCGTTTCGATAGTATGATTTGCTACATCAATTGCGCCTACCATTACTTTTTTACCGCGAATGAGTTCTAGTAAATCCATTGGTACATGCGAGTTATGGCACTCTAATGAGATAATATCGATATTAGATTGCTGAAGCTTAGGGAATGCTTCTTCGTACTGGCGCCATTCGCTTCCTAGTGTTTTTTTCCAATCTGTATTGGCTTTAATGCCGTAGCCATAGCAAATATGCACGGCGGTTTCGCATTTGAGCCCTTCAATTGCGCGCTCTAAACAGGCAATTCCCCAGTCGTTTACTTCATCAAAAAATACATTAAACGCGGGCTCGTCAAATTGAATAATATCAACGCCTGCGGCTTCTAACTCTTTTGCTTCTTGATTTAGAATTATGGCAAATTCCCACGCTAGTTTTTCGCGGCTTTTATAATGATCGTCGTAAAGCGTGTCAATCATTGTCATTGGGCCTGGCAATGCCCATTTTATTGGTTGCTTGGTTTGCTGGCGTAAAAATTTAGCGTCTTCAACAAACACTGACTTTTGGCGGCTCACAGGGCCAACAACAGTGGGTACGCTTGCATCGTATCGGTCACGAATTTTTACTGTTTTACGTTTTTCAAAGTCAACGCCATTTAGGTGCTCTATAAATGTAGTTACAAAGTGTTGCCTTGTTTGCTCACCATCGCTAACAATATCAATGCCTGCTTGTTGTTGGTCGAATAATGACAAGCGAAGAGCGTCGTGTTTGCCTTGGGTTAATTCATCACCTTGTAATTTCCAAGGTGACCAAAGTGTTTCTGGCTCTGCAAGCCATAAAGGCTTAGGTAAACTGCCAGCGGTAGATGTAGGTAGTAATTTTTTCATAATAAATAATGCCGTATATTTTAGTTAATTATTAAACGTAGCGTTAAGCGCGTTATTACTGGTTGTTACCATTAGTTGTTATGACAGATAGCGAGTAGAGAATTGCTCAAGGACCGTTTGGTACGGCTTGATAAAATGCTCTTGTGCAAACTTGCCTTGCTCACTGGCTAACTTGCCGCGCTCTTCTCGGTCATACACAATTTGCGTTAGTGAATGATCCAAGTTTTTTAAGTTTGGTTTATATGATTTACCCGCTGTTGCGTTGGCATTATAAATCTCTGGTCTGTAGATTTTTTGAAACGTTTCCATCGTACTAATGGTGCTTATAAGCTCAAGATTGCTGTAATCATTAAGTAAATCACCAAAGAAAAACAATGCCAAAGGCGCTGCACTATTTGGCGGCATAAAGTAACGTACCTGCAAGCCCATTTTTTTGAAGTATTGCTCAGTTAAAGACGATTCATTTGGTTCGTATTCAACGCCAAGTACCGGGTGTTGGTTTTCGGTGCGGTTGTAGGTTTTGTTATCTGACACACTTAGGCATATAACCGGTGGTTTTTTAAAGTTTTGTTTGTATGTATCCGAATTTACGAATGACTGAAATAGCTTGCCATGTAAAACCCCAAAGTCATCAGGAATACTAAATTGAGACTTACCTTTATTGTGCTCTTGTAGGAGTACGCTAAAGTCGTAGTCGCGCACATACGATGAAAAGTTGTTTCCTACAATGCCTTCAATTCGCTTATTAGTTTTATGGTCAACAATATTTGTTTTTAATATTTCGATTGATGGGAAGCTTTCGCCGCCGTCTTCAATACCTATCTCAACAGAGACAATTTCAAGCTCAACAGCATAACGCTCACCTTTGGTGTTATCCCAGTGGGCTAGGGCATTAAAACGGTTGTTAATCATGTTTAAAGCGTTACGCAAGTTTGCTTTGCGGTATTCACCTCTGGCTAAATTAGCAAAGTTGGTTGTGATACGCGTATTAGTTGATGGATGATAATTTTCGTCGAGTGAAACGCTCTTAATATTAAATGTAAAATCTTTTTTCATCGTGTTTATATCCAATTTTATAATTTAAACCTGATTGATGCTCTGCGCTTTATTAGCCTTGCAACTTACTTAGCTGGTTTTGTTATTCAGCGGCTTTAAGTTGTTAGTAATAGTGTTTAGCGCTAAGGGATGAGTAATTTATACGTGGATTGGCATATGAAGAAAAACGGTTTAATTTCACATAAAACATGAGTCATATTCATTACACATTATTGTTAGATGCGATTACGTAGTAATTGACGAAAAAAAGGCATAAATCGATAAAAATAAAGGATGGATGTTTAGCCGTTTAGACTTCCTTTGTGTTGATGTGTACTTTATTCATGTTAAACATGAGGAGTATTCAAAGAGTTTTTTTTGTAGCTATATCAGTCTATTAGTTGGTTTTTAGCATATTGCATCGCTGTTTATAATAAATGTCGTCACGGGTAAGTTCCAGCTAGCTATATAAGTAGATACCTTAGCTAATCTAATCTCAAAAGATAAACCGACTTTTCTGAGTACGTATATAAATGCCTGTAAATTAATAAAAGGCTATAAATCATATTAATAGCCATGGCAGTACGTTAAATAAGTTATACTCGTTTTTCATCACCTCACCTATTGAGTATTCGTGGATATCAAAGGCACTTGTATTGCATCAACTATTGATGAGCATGGCCCTGTTTATGTATATCAAACAAAAAAGAATCTTATTCTCAGCTTTGACGGAAAAATTTATCAAAGCTGTATTAAATTAAATAATATTAATAGGTTAAGCTTAGCTTATACGCAAGCTATGATGGCTGCGCTTTTTTTTATACCCAATTTAAAAACCGCGATGATAATGGGACTTGGGGCGGGCTCTATCGCAAAAAGTCTTTATCATGCGTTTCCCGCGCTGACTATACATACCGTTGAATATCGTAAAGCCGTTGCTGATATGGCTATAAAATATTTTGAAGTTCCCGTGTCAGAACGTTTGTTTATTCATATTGATGATGCGGCAAACTACATGAAAAACACGCAGATAAAAACGGATGTTATTTTTTCTGATTTATATAGCTCAGATGGGATGGAGTCAGATCAGGTGCAATCATCCTACTTACGCGATTGTAAAAATGCGCTCACTTTTGATGGTGTTTTAGTACTTAATATTTGCCATACCAAAATTGGGCAGAGGGAAGCGTTTGATCAACTACTTGAGAAAGAATTTGCAGGAAAGATTCTTAGTTTTATTATTGAAGGCGGTAATAAAATTGTGCTCGCTTTTAACAATAGAATGCCTGCACTTAGTGAGGATGAATTACTTGCTAAGGCTCACGCGTTACAAAAATTAATAAACGTACCAATGACGCGCTATGCAGGGCTTTTATTTAATTAAAATGGTTAGTTTGATGTACTGTTAAATGGCGCGTTTGAATCCATCCGTCTATCTGTTGTTCATTTAAACTTGGTTAAACTAATCATACTCTGAATAAAAATAATAAAGTACGTACCCGTACGGAAACACGCATACATGGATTACTGTAAAAATATAATCGCTAAATTTATAAGCGCGATGCAAAAGCGGCCTGGATTATTGGCTGTATTGGCGTTTTTGTCGGGCGTTGCCAGCTTTGCACTTGTAGATAGAAAAGAGTCTTTTTCGCAAGTTATTGCGATATTTTTACTTATTAGTTGGTTGTGGCTAATTATTGATAATTGGCTACGAGACAAAGTAGAAGAAAAATTTGGTGTGGCTGTATCTCCTAATGTAATGCGTTTTGCTCTACAAATGGTGCAACAAGAAAGTCTATTTTTTGCTTTGCCGTTTTTTTTAGCGGTTACGCAGTGGGACCATCCTCAAGCATTTTTTACCTCCCTCATTGTGGTATGTGCGGTTATATCGGTAATCGACCCCTTTTATTATAAGAAGCTTGCTAAAAACCGTACGCTATTTAGTGTGTTTCATAACTTTGCTTTATTCGTTGTTTTACTTGTTACCTTACCTATTTTGTTAAACCTTACCACGAGCCAAAGTTTAGCTGCAGCCCTTGTAACGGCTGTAGTGGTTACTCTTCCGAGTTTAAACAATTTAATGCCTAATGCGCGCTGGTGGCGTTTCCCTATTCTTGTATTGATTTTATGTGCTTTGAGCACTGCGGTGTGGCAATTGAGAAGTTATGTGCCTCCTGCTGCGCTGCGATTAACCGATATTACGTTAGCTCATGAAGTTGATTTACAGCATAAAAAGCCAGTTGGGAGTATTAAACAGTTAGACTCTTATACACTGCATCATCAAGGTTTATATAGTTGGACCGCTGTTAAAGCACCAAGAGGCTTAAATGAAAAAATATTTCATGTGTGGCTTCATAATAAAAAGGAAGTTGATCGGATCACGTTAAATATAAACGGCGGGAGAGAGCTAGGTTACAGAGCATGGACCCACAAGGTGAATTTTCCTAGCGACTCTGTTGGTAAGTGGCAGGTAAAAGTAGTCACCGAATCAGGTCAGTTAATAGGTTTAACGAAATTTACTGTTACACCTTAATTAACTAAGCCGGCTGTATTTTAAAAACATAGCTGATATAGTTTTTGTATTCCAAACTAATGGACATAGTTAATGAGTATTGCATTTGAGATTTTTATTTGGCTAATAGTTGATACTGGCTTGAGCTTTTTATTTTACTCGACCGGTTGGCTACTATTAAAAGTGGTTACGTTTGGGCTGTATAAAAGCGAGTTTAAAGACTTTGCATCTTATAAAGCGAGTAAAGCTAGAAGAGTCGACTTTACCTTCTTACTAGGTTTTGGTTTTTATGTTGCACTCATTGCCGTTATGGCTTATTTAAGTCATTAAATTTGCTAATAAATTAGGTTAAGAATAATCAGCCTATTGAGTTGTTGCTGCTTATGTTTGTCCCGTTACCGCACTTTTTACACTTCCTACTTATACTTTTCCTGTTTTTGCAATAGGGAACACTTCACCATGAGTACTATAACTATCATTTTAACTATTAAATTAAGTACCTGCTAGAGCATTGCTCGGTGCGTATATAGCTTTGGTTTGCTGGTTAAAACCCGAGCTAATTGCAACTTGTAGTTTATGGGTAATACTTAGTAAATACTTCAAAATATAATAAATAAAACAATATATATGCATCTATTTATTTCGCAAACACGTTTTATAACAATACTATGCGCCACTTTTTACCATTTATGATGGTTTTGGACTTAATAAATGACTCAATATTTAAAATATGTATTTGTTATTACGACTCTAGCGGTAGCAAATACAGCTTACGCACAAGCAAAAACACAAGAGCACTACCAAGAGCTTGAAGTGGGCGTAGGCGGAAATATTAAGCATACCCATACTGACGTAAATTATAAAAATAAAGAGTTTGATTTACATATTCACCCATTATGGGAGAGCCGATATGTTACCGAAGGTCGAGATAACCTTGTCAGTAATGGCATTGCATCAATTGCTACTGAGGTTAACTATAAAAACTTTGCGGTGATCCCTTGGGCGGCAAAAGGTATTAGTAGTGATTATTCAGAGCTTAATTTAAATGCTATTTATACCGCTCACTTATCTGAGCGGATAGAGATGTATGTAGGCTATAACTATATTAAAGCTCGCGAATATGGCATTGATGCTCACGATAATGAGCTAAGCCTCGACGTTGCGTATTTTTATTCGGACGATATTCAGTTATTAAGTAGTGTTTATTATTCATTTGATGCCAGCGGTACATTTTTGGAGATGGCAGTAAAAAAAGATTTTTATATTAACGATTTACTATCAGTAGATATTCAATCGGGCGTGGGGGTTAACGCGGGGTATGTTAGTGATGGGCACAACGGAGTAAACAACGTTAAGTTTACTGCAAACTTGTCGTATCAGCTTTTTAATCAGTTAGCCCTATACACATATACAAGCTATAGCATTGCAGTTAATAAAGATGAAAAACGCTTTGCAGGTGACGAGACACTTCGAAATATATTTTGGGGTGGTGTAGGGCTAAGTTATCAATACTAGGGCGTACTTTTTCAAGGATGAGTTTGAAGCAGTGTGTTTTACTTTTAGGCAGTTCAGAGCCTACTGGGTAAAACTCTTGCTGCATGATTAAATCGATCTTAGGATCAAATAGTAACACACGATAAAAAATGTTTAACGGCGCGGTTGTTGCTAAATTTCAGTTTTAAATTTAATTATTATTATGCTTTGAATCAATAAACAATGCGTATGTGTAATACACAATTACTAAAAAATGTTAGTGTTTAGCTATCGTTTAAAAAGTTGAGAATTACATATGAAGTTTTTAGTATTTTTAGGCACAGTACGCGATAGCACTCCACCAAAACCAGCTCGCTTAGGCTTAAGGGTTTCTAGGGCTTGTATAGAATGCTTAACAGAGCATTTTGGCGATCATGAGTTTGAGCTAATTGATGCGTTGGATTTTCCTAGCGAAAACGTATTTAAACCACACTTTGCATACGCTAAAAGTAAAGCACCTACCGAGCTCACTCTATTAGCTGATAAAATTAAAGCCGCAGATGGATATATAATGATTAGCCCTGAGTACAATCACAGCATGAGTCCAGCTCTCGCTGACTTACTTAATCATTTTGGTAGCTCACTATTTTCGTATAAACCAAGTGCAATAGTTACTTACTCAGCAGGACAGTGGGGTGGTGTAAGAGCGGCCATTAGTATGCGCACGTTTTTATCTGAACTTGGCTGTTTGCCAGTATCGGCTATGATCCACGTGCCAAAAGCGCAAGATGTGTTTAGTGAGGATGGCAAACCTGTTGCAGGAGAGAGTCAATCATCGTGGTTTAATTATTTCTCACGCACGTTTGGCCAACTAATATGGTGGGCGCAGGCTGCTAAAGAGCATACCGAGGTGGTTGACCCACAAAGTTTGCTAAAAAGCTTTAAAACAGATCCTTCTCAGCGCAATGCGCCTTAATATGCGCTAATTAATTGTTTGGATTGATTATAGAAACACAGCTGCATATAGTGGTATCATTAACGCTACATATTTTTAATAATGCATAATACCAATTCGCAATAATAGTTAATCAATTTAAGGGATTAAATCGCTAACTGCATTAAAAGTTTCTGATATAGAACA
Organism: Pseudoalteromonas sp. SR43-7; assembly: GCF_014163785.1. NCBI lineage: Bacteria > Pseudomonadati > Pseudomonadota > Gammaproteobacteria > Alteromonadales > Pseudoalteromonadaceae > Pseudoalteromonas > Pseudoalteromonas sp. SR43-7. Next base: position 76,626 of record NZ_JACJDY010000021.1, read on the forward strand.
ACTCAATAACGAAATTTTTGCTGTGTTCTCCACACGATTTTATTGTCTCAAAATAGATCACTGAATTATGCGAATTGGTGTAAGAAACAAGGAAATTGTGTCTTGAAATATCTAGCCTTACTAAGTGTGCTAACGCTTAGTGCATGTAGTTCTGTTCCCCATAAAATTGAAATGAGCCAAAGTACGGCTGCAAATATGAACCTTATTGCTTTAACTGAGCAAAGTGCACCAAAGGGTGTTGCTGGCACTTACCAGTTTTATATTAAAGCGGCGGGAGCTCAGGGTAATTGGTTGTATTTAAATACAGAAACTGATTATCGCGACAGGCGTTCTATTACGATATCAATACAGCCTAATGTGGTAGCAGAGCTTCAAAGTAAATACGGACAACCAGCAGACACCTTTTTTATTGATAAAACAATAGAAGTAACAGGCGAAGCTAAACGAGTAACTATCGATTTTATGAGCCGTGGTAGAGCTACTAATAAATATTATTATCAAACGCACATAGCTGTGTCATCAATTAAGCAGCTTCGTGTTATTGAAAGTTAGCAAAAAACAATGCACTGTATTTATATACAGTGCATTGTAAAAGCTTACTTTGAGCTTTAACGTTTACACTTAAATTTACTACTATGGCGCTACTTTAGCGCTGTTTTATTCAACGATTTCAAAACTCTTATTTAACCTATTGTAATCTCATTACATAAAACTAATAATTAGTTAGTTTTATAAATTTGAGTACCTGTATTGAAAGCCAAAGAAATCCGCAACTTTTATATCAACGAAGAGCAATCTGTTTATTTACTTTCGCACCGCGATGCTAAAAAACACCGCCAGTGGCTTAATATTTGTATTAAGCAGTTAACACTGCTGGGCTACAAAAACGTTGAAATGATTGGTTCAGGTGCTTTTGGTTTTGTATTTGCAGGTGATGACGATAACGGCTTACCTTGGGTATTTAAGTTTTCGCGTATTACGCTTGCCCAAAGTGTACGTGACCGCCTAGAAGACGAAGCGTATATGCTTTCGCAAATTAATAACCCCTTAGTGCCTACCTTTTATGCATTTGAGCGAATTAAAAAACAAGGGATTTTAATGATGGCGCGCGCCATTGGAGAGGACCTTGAAAAAGTATCGCTTAAAACAGGGCGCTTTAGTGCCGCGCAAATAATGGCGCTAGCTGTTAGGTTACGTAATGTATTAATTGATTTACGCAGTCACAAAAACGGCATTAGCCCACAACCTATAGTGCATGGCGATATAAAACCTTCAAACCTTGTTTGGGATGCAAACACTGACGCGCTTTCGTTAGTGGATTGGGGCAGCTCTGTGTATGCACAGCTCGATAGTGATGGTAACCCTGTTGCGAGTAACTTTATGGATTTAATGTCGGGCGATTTAAGTACAACTAATGCGCGTATGGGCGATGTGTACTTTATTGGTGAAGCACAAATGTCGGGAGAGCAATCATCCCCACGATTCGACGAGCAAGGTGTAGCCGCCACGCTGTATGCGCTAGCATCGGCGCAGTCGTGTCGCTTTGGTGCACAAGCCATCCCTGCAAGCAGCTTAGGGCTCCCAAAAGAGCTGGCTAAGGTGATTGATGGCATGCTGTCAAAAAGTAAGGCCATACGTGATGGTGCTGGTGATTACTTTATGCGTAACATTACAACTATGGCCAAAATGTATTTACCTGAGCTTGATAAAAAACAAAGAAAAGCAGATATCCCTTTTTGGTATGGCAACGACGAGCAGCCCGACACGGTGGTATATAGTTCACGAAAACAGTTTTTACGCCAAGCCGATCATAACCAGCAATTACTAGATATAAACGACGCGCAACTTGACCGCTATTATAAAGAGTTTTTGTTTGATACAGGCGATAACGAAAAAGCATTTTTGGCATCAATAAGCCGATTAGCTAAGTACCCTGTAGTAGGTGGGCTTAGTTTTCATTGGAAAGATGAGTCCATGTTTGTTGAATCGTCTTTAATTATGCATGACGAATCATTGGGTGATGCCTTTAGTGATGCGATTAATAACACAGTGATGCTAGCCCAAGCGATTAATCAAAAAGGGTTATTTAAGTGTTGTTTGTTTGATGCCCGTAAAACCATTCAACTAGAGCGAGATGGCACCGGTGCATTTAAGTTTGATAGCCTACCAGAGCTTGAATACGAAGTTGTAAGCATGAAAGCTAACGACATAACCCGCCCGCATTCATACTTTGAAGACGGTAAAGACCCTGATGAGCAACTACAGCTACCAAAAAAAGTTATTAAGTGCGTATTTGAGCTTAACCAAATTCATCATACGGGGTGTATTATTTTTGAAGCACTGCCCGACAGAATGAAGATTCACCATTACTACCGCTTACTCGATTCGAGCAAAGAGGTTGAGTTTAAACGTTTGCTAAATAAGCTTATGCAATACGCAGTAAATATTACGGACGTGGGTGTTGCGGGCTTTATGAAACTCCCATATAAAAACACCCGTGAGTTTAGTTTATGTGAGCAGCAACAAGAGAATTACTTTCCTAAAAACCCTAAGCTTGTTTCTTTATAGAAAAAGCAATTAAATTAAGAGTATTAAATAAGAAGACAAAGATAAAAAGAGCACAAATTGGTTTACCTTGTACTCTTTACTACTTAGTTATTTAGGTAAGTATTACTAATTATTAAACACCTTACTAAAGGGCGACGTTGGTTTTAGCTCAAATTGATGAGTAAGTTTTTGCGTTTTATTAGTCGCTGTTATTTGATAATGCTGCTTGTGCTCATTGTTACTAAATAGCTTAACGTTAAAGTTAACCTTGGTTAGTTTACTAGGCAAAGAGTAGCGCCCAGTAATGGTTACTTGGTCTATATTGTCGCTTTTATGTGTATGCGACGCTTCTGGGTTTAGTAAAAGTCCGTCAATAGTAAATTTATACTGTTGATCCGCTAAATAAACGTTCTTTTTAATTCGCTTAGTTATTAGCTTTTTATGAGCGTTAAACTCAATTATTGATACTTTGCCATCCTTATCTTCATCAACCCCTTTAAAAGCCGACATAGGGATTGAAAGCACAATGAACACGTTATTATCAACAAAATTCAGAGTACCGTGCTCTGCAACCATTAAATGTGCGTTTGCTAAGGTTGGAGTGCTCAGTAAGCCCAAGGTGGCCGCATTTAGCAGATAATTTTTTATATAAGGCATAACTTACTCCTAACTAAACTTCGCCTTTTACACAGCGTTGAAAAAACGGATAAGTGTCTGTTGCGTAGTAGTGGTATATCCCTTGAGGAAACTCAGGTGTTACGCCAACGCGGCCATTACATTCGTCTAAATCACCAGAGCCTGCTACGTATTCCCAATCTTGTGCAAATGTACCTAATGGGTATATATCGGTAGAAGGGCGGTTTTCGCTTACGGTTGTTATATGTTGGTAGCTACCGGTCATTGCGGTTAGGGCTGAAGTTGCATCACTTGAGTCTGAGTAGCCGTAACGTGCATATATAGGAAAGCCGTCTGCTGCCCAGCCTATTAGAGTCATAGTTGAGCTATTGCCACCTCGCATTGCTACAAAGCCTTCTGGCATACCATGATTAAGTCGCGTGTAGTTCCTGTACATGACCAATCTGCAGCGCTGGTGGCTTGTACTGATTCTGACTCGTTATATTCACTGTAGCTATATTCACAAAGCACGCCTTGGGTTGAGCTACTCGTACCTGTACTGTTATCTGAGGTGGTTGGTGATGAATCTGTAGTTGTTGAGGTATCAACTATGCCTTCTCCACCTCCGCAAGCAACTAACGATAAAACAACTAGAGCTAAGGTGCTTAGCTTTATAGCATTTATCCTATTTGAGTTTTTAATATTAAGTACGTGTAGTTTCATTGCTGCTTACCTGAACAATTAAGTTACTCAAACAATAATCAGCAATTGTGCAAATAGTGTGTAAACAATGATGACAAATTAGCAATGATGTAAATAGGCGAAGTATTAAAGCTAAGTTGAGATTTAACTTTATTGGATTGTGTTTTATTTTAAAATTTCAAAAAGTTAAACTAATGCTAAACATGGCAATATAAAAGGTTACCTTAATGGCTAAAACAAAACCTGTAGTGACGTTACAAAGTCACGGTATTTACTCTAAGTGGGATAGCGAAAGTAAAGCATTGCCACAAATAGAGCAATTTACAACAAATATAATAGCTGAGGTAGATGTTGAGTTTGGCTTAATCGTAAATATTAAAAAGGGCAAAGGTGAAAAGCTTCACTACTGTATATACCATCCAGATATTCCAGACAGTGACGGTGATGTAATGGACCCCTTTGAAGGCGATGTATACGTTAAAAACAGTGATTGGAACTTTTACTTAGGCGATACGCTTTGGCTGCCAATAGAAAATAAGTTGGGTGATTGGCGTATGACGATTGAGCTTAATGGAAAAATCATTGCTGATAAAACATTTAAGGTGGCATTAGAGGCAGAGCGTACTGAAACTGATTTTTGGAAAAACCGAGGGTATTGATTTCTATTTGTTAGCTATATGGCTGGGATGTAGTAAAAATTAATAAAAGAGAGTTGTAGAGCCATTTAGAATAGCTCTACAAAAATAAATTAGCGTGTTTAGTTACCCCAAGGATTACTAGAATTAGAGCGTTGTTTACGATCACGAGCACGTTGCTTTGTTGCTTTTTTTTCCATAATACGTTTCGCATCACTAAAACTTAATTCACATGGCTCACCAGGTTTATGATCAGCTGGGATCACACGATCGCGTGGCGGTAATTCGTATTGCACATCATCAGGCTTAGGTAAGTTTTTAAGACGATAAAGGTAAAAGTTATCTACTTTTTCTTGTGCCCATTGTGTTTTACGTAAAAATTTAACCGCTGACTTTATATCAGGATTGTTTTTAAAGCAGTTAAGTTGTAAATAAGCGTGTAGGAGTTCCCACCCGTATTGTTCAACCAGCTCTTCAACCACTTGTTCTAATTTAACGCCTTGCAGTGGATTATTACTGAAAAGTTCTTGGTTGCTCATAGGTGTTGCCTCGTAATTAAAATACAAATTGCATTATAAATTTAATAACGAGGCTTTAACAGTGTAAATAGCTTAACTTTGACAATTAACTACAACACGACCGCGAATTTTGCCTTGCATAAGTAGCTCTGCGTTATCAATTACGTGTTCTAGTGATATTTCAGTCGAAATTTTATCTAAATAATCGGCGCTTACTAATTTAGCTAAACGCTCCCACGCTTCAATTCTGTCGGCTTTAGGGCGCATTACGCTATCAATGCCTATTAGTGACACACCACGTAATATAAATGGGGCAACTGAGGCAGGTAAATCCATGCCTTGGGCAAGTCCGCAGGCGGTTACTACACCCCCATACTTTAATGATGCACAAATATTAGCAAGTGTATGGCTACCTACTGAATCTATTGCCGCTGCAAAGCGCTCTTTTTGCAAAGGCTTACCAGGATTTGAAAGCTCGTTTCTGTCAATTACCTGTTTAGCACCTAACTCTTTTAAATATTCACTTTGATCTAATCGACCCGTAGCTGCTGTTACGTTGTAGCCAAGCTGGTTTAATAAATAAATAGCAAAGCTGCCTACGCCACCATTGGCACCTGTTACCAGTATTTCGCCAGATTCAGGCGTAATACCTTGTTTTTCAAGTGCTATAACACTTAGCATAGCGGTATAACCGGCTGTACCTATTTGCATCGCTTGTTTTGGAGAAATACCTGCAGGCAAGGGGATTAGCCAATCGCTATTAAGTGCCGCTTTTTGAGCAAGCCCGCCCCAATGTTTTTCGCCTACACCAAAGCCATTTAATATTACGTTATCGCCATTTTTAAATTCATCGCTGGTGGAATTTGTAACCGTACCCACTAAATCGATACCTGGCACCATAGGAAAACTGCGTACAACAGGGCCTTTACCAGTAATTGCTAAACCATCTTTATAGTTAAGTGTGCTGTATAGCACGTCAATAGACACGTTTTCGTTTGGTAAATCACTATTTTCGATAGTTGATAATGAAGCGCTATAGTTATTATCTTCTTTATTAATAACAATGGCTTTAATTGGGTTACTCATGGGATATCCTTTTAGACCGATCGTCTTTTAATTGGTAAATAAAAACGCATTAGGTTAATAATGCGCGTAAAAACATTTCTGTATACAAAGTAAGTGGAGTATTTGATTTTGTGAGCTTGGCGCGCATAACCGCACCTTCCCAACCAATCCAAAAGTACTCACTCATCAATTTTGTATTTACATGGCTTGCAATAGTGCCATGCTGCTTAGCTTGGTTTAAGCAAACCTCTACATGGTTTTGCCAAGCGGTGTAGCTTTGCATTAATCTGGTTTTAAACTCATCACTTAAATGATTAAGCTCTTGATTTAAGTTACCTACTAAACAGCCACGTTTGTAATCGTATTTTTTCATTCCTTTAATTGCGCTTTGGGTAAAATTAACGATTCGCTCAAGTGGGGGAACATCTTCTTGCTGTAGGTAATGGGTAAGCTTTGCAATAAAGTAACTGTCGTATGCATCAACTAGGGCAATGCCGTAGGCTTCTTTACTTTTAAAGTAATGATAAAAAGAGCCTTTAGGTACAGCCGCTTTTTTTAAAATAGTATCGAGCCCCGTGGCGCTAAAGCCAAACTCAGTTAGGGTTTCTAGGCCCGTGCGAATAAGTAACGCTTTGGTATCGGCGTTCTCTCTGGCTATTTTAGGTGGGCGACCACGGCGTATTGGTGTTGATGTATTTTTGTTCATGAACTCATATTAGACCGATCGACTTTAAATAATCAAGTATAATATTAAATTGTTTAAAAAGAATGCAAATCGGGTGAATAAAAATAACTGAAATAAAAGTGTCACGATTACATTTTTGTTTGGAACTTAGTCAATATTAGTCGGTCACAATTAAAGCACATAATTGCTTTTTAGCGATTATTGAGTCGCATTTTATTTAGCATAAAACCGGTCAAATTAAATGTTGTATGACCACTTACTTTTTTAAATGTTAATTCATTTTTGCATCAGCAGCTTAGTTAAAGTCAAACAATTTAATTGCTTTTACGATTTGAATTTTACATTTTTATTAACTATTCATTAAATGTAGATTTCACTAATGCTACACAATATATAAATAAAAAGGTGAGGATATTACCGATGAAGAGACAGAAAAGAGATCGTTTAGAAAGAGCTCATTCTCAAGGTTTTAAAGCAGGTTTAGCAGGTCGCTCAAAAGAGCTATGCCCTTATCAACAAGTAGATCCCAAATCAGAGTGGTTAGGAGGTTGGCGTGAAGCGATTGAAAACCGCAACATGTATAAAACCTAAAATCAATAATCGAATTTAAGCAAAAAGGCCTCCACGTTGGAGGCCTTTTTGTACGCATTTAAAAATTAAAACGCGCTAGTGTCTTGGAACAAGCCCACTTTTAAATCTTTTGCTTCGTAAATTACTCGGCCATCTACTTCTACAGTGCCATCTGCAACGCCCATGAACAATTTACGTTTAATTACGCGTTTCATTACAAGGCGGTAAGTTACTTTTTTATTAGTTGGTAAAATTTGGCCAGTAAATTTAACTTCACCCACACCTAGCGCACGGCCAAGACCAGGGCCACCAGACCAACCTAAGTAAAAACCAACTAGTTGCCACATAGCATCTAAGCCTAAACAACCTGGCATTACTGGGTCGCCTTTAAAATGACAATCGAAAAACCAAAGGCTAGGGTCAATATCAAGCTCAGCAACAATTTCGCCTTTACCATGAATACCGCCATCAGCAGTAATAGAGGTAATGCGATCCATCATTAACATGTTGTCACTTGGTAAACGGCAGTTACCTTCACCAAACATTTCACCTTGACCACACAGGATCAACTCTTCTTTTGTATAGCTATTTTTAGGTTCCATAACACTTATCTTCGCTTAGAAATTGCCAAGTACTTTAGCGTACACTTGTACGCTAAACAACTCGGAGCAGTTAAAAAATCAAAATATTGCATATTAAATCATCAATCAATCAACGCGATTGGTTTTTGCACTATAAAACCGCGCAATTACAATCAGAAATCATTATAATTAACGCTGTCTTATAACCAGTCTAAAGGAAGTTTATGATCCTTTTTGTTAACTCACTAACTGTGATTGATTTTTCTTACTTATGTAACAAACGCGGCGCCGTTGGCGAGAGCTGGATTGTTGATTTAACTTTGCACGGTAAACTTAACGAAGAGTCTATGGTTTTAGACTTTGGTTTAGTTAAAAAGCAAATTAAAGGCATCATAGATGAGTGTATTGATCACCGTTTAGCAATTCCTACAGGGCTTAATGGCACTGTATCTGAATTTGACGAGCATAAAACACTCGACTGTACATTTGGTGAAAATAATCACTTAGCTATGAGCGCTCCTCATCAAGCTTATTGCATGATTAACGCAGACGAAGTAACTGTTGAATCGGTTACCGAATTTTTAATTGCGACTATTTTACCGAAGCTACCAGATAACATTGAAAAAATTGAGCTGTCTCTTAAGCCTGAACACAGCCAAAGTTTTTACTATCATTACAGCCATGGCCTTAAAAAGCATGACGGTAATTGCCAGCGTATTATTCATGGGCATCGTTCTCAAATTGGTATTAGCCTAGATGGTATCTCTATGCCGCGCTTGCAAAAAGAATGGTCTCAAAAGTGGGAAGATATTTACTTAGCCACCAGTGAAGATCAAATTAATGCAGCTGATTTAAAGCACATACCAGCCCAAGCGGGTGACGTATGTTTTGCTTATACATCGGCACAAGGCTATTTTGAAATGGCTATTAGCGAGTCTCGTTGCGACATTTTGCCAGTAGATACCACAGTAGAATGTATTGCAGAACATGTAGCTGCCCAAATTAAAGCCCAATACCCAGAAAAAGCAGTGAAAGTAACCGCTTATGAAGGTGTTGGAAAAGGATCGATTAGTTATGTTTAAAACACTTTTAGCAACAGCGCTTGTTGCCTCTGCTAGCTTTAGTGCTATGGCGCTTGAGTTAAAAGGACATTTAACACAAGGCGGTTTAGTTACTGGAAAGCTAGAAAACGCTAAATCAGTAAGCTTAGATGGCAAAAGCTTAAAACTTTCACCAAAGGGTGATTTTGTATTTGGTTTTGGTCGTGACGCTGAAACTACTCATACTTTAAAATGGGTAGATAACAATGGTAAATCGCATTCACAGCCAATAGCTATCACTAAGCGCGAATATAAAATTGATAAAATTACCGGCGTAGCTAAAAAATATGTCTCTCCGCCAAAAGAAGTTAGTGCGCGTATAAGCCGCGAAGCAGTTGCGGTACGAAAAGCCAGAGAAGTAGAGTCTGATTTATTGTACTTTTTAGATCCTGTTTTAAAGCCTGCAGAAGGGCGCATATCGGGTGTTTACGGTAGTCAGCGCTATTTTAATGGCGAGCCACGTCGTCCGCATTTTGGCTTAGACATTGCCAATAAAACAGGCTCTCCTGTTTACGCGCCTATTAGTGGTACCGTGGTATTTGCTGAACCTGATTTATACTACTCTGGCGGTACATTAATTATTGATCATGGCCATGGTATTACCTCAACTTACATTCACTTAAGTAAGCTTGATGTAAAAGTGGGTGATAAAATTGAGCAAGGTAACAAAGTGGCTGAAATTGGTGCAACAGGGCGTGTAACGGGTCCTCACCTAGATTGGCGTTTTAACTGGAAAGGCGAACGCCTTGATCCTGCATTACTAATGCAAGATACATTAGCAAACAAAAAGTAGAGATTATGACTGACGTAAATCGCGATGCAATAATTGCTCAGCGTATTGAAGACTCAACCACATCGGTAACTAAAACCGTGTTTCCAGGGCGTACTAATCATCACAATACTTTATTTGGTGGTGATGCACTGGCGTGGATGGATGAAGTGGCATTTATAGCAGCGACTCGTTTTTGCCGTAAGCCTTTGGTAACTATATCTTCTGATAGAGTCGATTTTAAAGAAGCCATACCAGCAGGTACTTTTGCAGAGTTAATAGCTAAAGTAGTGCATGTAGGTAACACCAGCTTAAAAGTTGACGTAGATATATTATTAGAAACCATGCACAAAGACGATAAGCATTCAGCCATTAGTGGCAGCTTTACGTTTGTAGCAGTTGATGATAACCACAGACCGACTCCGGTAGTATGCGACAAAATGATTTATGGTTTTGATTAACTTAAAGCTTTGAATACGCGCTAAAGTAAAATTATATAAGCACCTTAATTGGTGCTTATATAACCCCACCAAAAGAACACATCATACTAAATATTAATAAAGTATAACCTCAACAACTGAGTTAGTATTAACTAAAAGAAAGTAATCAAACTGGGGGGGATTGATAGGGGTGAGAGTTGTTGGATTTGGATACTAAAAAGGCATGCTTTTAACATACCTTTTTGGTTATATTTAGCTTTTAATTACATTTATTAAACTTACATAAATACTTTTTAAAGTACCATTGCTGCAATCCAGCCAAATATAAGCAGTGGAATGTTAAAGTGAATAAACGTTGGAATAACAGAGTCTCTAATGTGGTCGTGCTGGCCGTCGGCATTTAAACCCGATGTTGGGCCAAGCGTTGAATCTGAAGCAGGAGAGCCTGCATCACCTAGAGCGCCCGCAGTACCAACAAGCGCAGCGGTAGCCATAACAGAAAACCCAAGGTCTAAACATAAAGGAACAAACAAAGTTGCAATAATAGGCACTGTTGAAAACGAACTGCCAATTCCCATTGTAATTAATAACCCGACTAACAAAATAACACCGGCGGCCAAAGGTTTATTACCATCAAAAAGGGCGGCTGCGCTGTGTACTAAGCTTGCTACATCGCCAGTGGCTTGCATAACCGATGCAAACCCTTGTGCCGATATCATAATAAAGCCAATCATGGCCATCATCGCAACTCCTTTACTAAATACGTCGCCGTTTTCTTCCCACTTAACTACACCAAAAACACTAAATATCATTACACCTACTAAGCCACCTAAAATCATTGAGCCACTTAGGTTTTGTGCGACAAGTGAGGCAAGTACTGCAAAAAGCCCGACAATCATTACTTTTCTAGGGTTTTCGACTTCAGCCGATTTACTCACAGTTGTTAATGGGAGCTCGGTGTATTCGCGGCGTTTTTTGTAGGTAATAAATACCGCAATAAGTAATCCAATAAACATACCTAATGCAGGAATTATCATCGCCACAGGGACTTGGGTATTTACAATGTCTAGGCCGTTATCAACTAGGTTTTTGTGCAAAATAGAATATAAGTAAATCCCCCCAAAACCATAAGGAAGCACCATGTAAGACGTTGCTAATCCAAATGTTAAAATACACGCTATAGCACGCCTGTCTAACCTTAACTGATTAAAAACAACGAGTAACGGCGGGATCAAAATAGGAATAAACGCTATGTGTACAGGGACTAAGTTTTGCGAAGAAATTGCACAACCTAAAATAATTAATAAAATGAAGTAACTTAAAAATGTTTCATTACCGCTGCCTTTTGCATTTACTTTAGCAAGTAGCTTATCAGCGAGAATGCGTGTTAAACCCGACTTAGAAATAGCAACGGCAAACGCGCCGAGCATAGCATAACTTAGTGCAATTTCAGCTCCAGCTGAAAGGCCAGAATTAAACGCATCAACACTTTCTTTTATGCCCAAGCCAGCAGTAAGACCTGCAACTAACGCGCTTATGATCATGGCAACAATGACGTTAACGCGAGCCAGAGATAGCCCGAGCATTAAAATAACGCCTATAACAACAGCATTCATAGTATTCTCTATTTGGAAATTTTAATTAATTTTATCAGATCTTTAGCCTGAGTTTTACGCTCTTTCGTAAAAGGTTTTTTACCATAGCGTACTTGGTTAAATAACTGCCTAAAAGTGCTTATAGATTGTGCAGAACGAGGAAGTTGATCAGCAAAAAAGTCTAACTGCTGACTCGGTGTTAAATTATCGGGTGTATTTATTTTTTGTTTTTTAGCCCATCCTTTTACTTCATAAAACTCTTTAACCATAGGCGCTAATTTAGCTGGGCGTTTTGGTAAGTTTAAATAGATAAAATAACCTATAAAACAAAAACCAGCTGTTAGTAAAACCATTAATGGTACAAGCCAAATATTTTTACTACCAAAAATTGATTTTAAAAAATCATTTTGTTTTTCTTCGTCAAAACCAAGTACCCAGCTAGACCATTGATAATCGAGGTTTTCAAGTTCCAACCTTAACCAATTAATAGCGGGGAAATTACTTAAACTCACTAAACCAAAATCAAGGTTACTTTTAAATTCGTCATTCAGCTCTTCGTTTTGCGAAAGTGAGCCATTTAAACGCTCTGGTGCAACAACGGCGGTTGCATCAAAAATAACCCAACCTTTGTTTTGTAAATATACTTCTACCCAAGCGTGTGCGTCGTATTGGCGAACAGTGAGCGTATTATTATCTTGATTTAATTCGCCACCTAAATAGCCACTTACTAGTCGAGCGGGTATACCTGCGGTTCTAAAAATGTACGCAGCGGCACTGGCATAGTGGCCACAAAAGCCACGTTGGTTATCAAATAAAAATTGATCTATGATGTTATCGCCGCTCATAGGAGTGGGTGTTAATGTGTAAGTAAATCCCGTACCTGCAAAGTACTGTAATAAGCTATTGTAAAAATCGCGGTCAGAGTGTGTATTTTGCTTTAAGTTTTTAGCAAGTGATGATGTTTTTACATTCTTTTTATTGGAGAGGTATTTGTAGCGTTTTTCTTCAAATTCGCCAAGCGGTAAAGCTGTGAAGTTAAAGCTATTTACATCGTATTGTAAGTTTTTAGCTTGGCGACTTTTTTTACGCAATAAACCTAGCGAATTACCTTCAACATTTGGTGAGTTACTACTGGAATACGCTAAACCATAGAGCCATTTTTGTGTAGCAGGCTCTGCAATAACTGAGTAGCTTGCAATAAGTTGCTCATCATTTTCGCTCTGCGTATTTGTTTTTACATTATTATATTTTAAAAAGTCAGACGTAAGCCACGCATTACCATTAAACTCATCATGGACTATTGCTCGCCAATAATAAGGCGCTACAGGTTTTTCTTCGTTAAATTTAGCTCTAAACACAAGTTCATCTGAGTTTGAAAGCTTTGCAATATCGAATGGATCGACTTGTTCAGAAAGCCCTGTTTTAGCAAGCTTAGGCCCAGGAAGCTGCCAAAAGGCAGGCATTTTTGGTAAAAAAAGCAGTAAAAATATAGCTAAAGGAAGCGCTAAAAGTAGCAATTTACCACTTTGCTTAGAGGCGATTTTTAAATTATGTTTGGACTCGAGTAGGCCAAGTACTGCAAAGTTTAATATGTATAAACAACTTACAGTTAAAGTCGTTAAAATGCTTTGGTTAAATAAATACACCGATGAGAGTGAAAAAAACGTAAGCGTTGTAATTACATGATAGTGTTTTTTGGTTTTAGCCTGCAGCAGCTTAAATAAACTAGCAAGTAGCAGCATAGCCACAAATAAAATAACCGTATCCGACATGCCTACTGTGTAGAGCATTAAACCTAATGACACACCTGCGAGTATATTTGCCAGCCAAGCATTTGGCTTGGGTTTATTACTTAGCGTTATGTAAAAGTTCCATGCACAAATAAGTGTAAGTACACCAACAAAAACAAGCGGTAAATGTGATACAAAAAATACAATCAAACATGCATATATAAAAGACAGCGAATAATTTATTACTTTTTCATTTTTAAGTATGTCCATTACACATCACCATTAAATGAGCATAATAATTCTAAGCATTGCTGCTTATGTTGCTGTCCGGTATTTGTATTTATTGTTTTATTCGGTAGCTTTAACATAAAAGGGGTGTTTTTCTCGGTTGCTTCACACACTAAAAAGCATAACTGGCTTAAACGTTGTTCTGTATCTCCATTCATTAACGTAAAATCGAAGAGCGCATTTGCTGTTTTAAAGTCTACAAACTCTTTAACTAACAACTGCTGTGTTTTTGCGTAATGCTTCCACGACACTCTTTGCAAGCCCATCTCAGGTAAGTGTGGGATAAGAGACTCAAACTCTTCGCTACCAGATTGTGTAGAAATACCTTTATCGGCTTGCTCATCAAGCATAGAAACATGCGCATCACAGTGAACCTGTTCAAGCGACGGATATACAAATACTTCTTCTTGTAATTGAATGTAGCTCCAAACAGTTATCAAACCAAAGGGGTAGTTACTCGCTATTTTAATACGTTGCACTGAGTACTTACCGCGTGAGCTATAGGGTAAGTGGAGTGTAAGTAACTGAGGTTTACTATCAACTTGGCCGGTATGTTTGTAAGTTTGCTCACTACCTTGATATGTTAAATTAATAGATTGGGTAACAGAAGGGCTTTGTAATTCAAATATAATACTCGGTTTTTGAGGAGCGTAGCTGTTAAATGCATCTTTAAATTTAACTGTTAAGCCTTTAGCGTTACTGTAGCCCATTAATATAGTAATAATCATTACCACAAACATAAGATAAGACATTATTAAAATTAAATTATTTTGATAATTAATGCCCATCACAAAGTTTAAAATAGCTACAACTATAAAGTACCAACCAAGGGATGATGGCAATACATAAATTGTTCTGTGTTCAAGTGTAATTGAGTTTTTTAAATGTTTATTTTTTAATAACTTATTAAATACACTTTGCTTAAATGACTTAAATAAAGAAGGGCGCTTAGCTGTTTTTTTTGGCATAAAAGTTTATACCGGAACTAATACGTTTTTTAAAATAGCGTTTACTTGCGCTTCACCTGACTCATTATGCAAACCTAATCGATGCTGACACACACTTGCAAATACGGCTTGAACATCTTCTGGCATTACAAAATCACGACCATCAATAAAGGCCCACGACCTAGCCGCTTTAGCCAGAGCCATACTAGCACGAGGTGATAACGATGATGCAAAAGCGTTGCTTGTGCGTGTGTAATTAACAAGCTCTATAATGTAGTCAATAACCGGGCTACTTAAAGTAATTTGGCTTATCTGAGTTTGAATTGCCGCTAACTCTTGTTGGTTAATACGCTTAGGTAATTGGCTGTAATCTCGTTTTTGCATATTCAAAATTAAGCGTTTTTCGGCTTCTTTAGGAGGAAAACCTAAGCTAATGCGCATTAAAAATCGGTCTAATTGCGACTCAGGTAACGGGTAGGTACCTGATTGATAAAGCGGGTTTTGTGTTGCTATCACAAAAAATGGATTTGGCAGCGTATATTTTTTTCCATCGACTGTTACTTGTTGCTCTTCCATTGCTTCAAGCAACGCACTTTGTGTTTTGGGCCCTGCGCGGTTGATTTCATCAGCTAAAACAACTTGGCTAAAAATAGGACCTTTATGAAACGTAAAACTGTGCTCGGTAGAGTTAAATACATTAGTACCCAGAATATCAGCAGGGAGAAGATCACTGGTAAATTGTATACGCTGATACGATAAACCTAACACAGCTGACAATGCATGAGAAAGAGTGGTTTTCCCCATGCCAGGCAAATCTTCAATGAGTAAATGCCCTTCGCTAAATAAGCATGTAAGTGCCTGTTTTATTTGTTGTTGTTTACCAAATATAACACTCGAAAGATCTTCTATAATCGCAGTAACAGTACTATGCATGCTAACCTTTCTATTATTCTATTATTCTATTATTCTATTATTTCAAGACGCTTCATTACAGTGTCTACTTTTTTTGTATTGAAAGGTTTTGCAATAAAACCTTTAGCGCCCATTTCCCACGTATTTTGTACGTTTTCTAGATTATTGTGGCCAGAGCACATAACAACATGAGTGTGCGGGTAAGCACTATTAATGTATTCCAATATATCTGCACCGTTAGAGTCAGGTAAATCTACATCTACAAATATAACGCCTGGCGGTTTATTGTTCATAATAGGTTTAGCAGAGCTAAAATCAGCGCTTTCTAATATATCTTCGAACCCTAAGTCAGTTAAAATTTGGTTTAGATAATCACGAATTTCCTTAACGTCATCAATAATGAGGATGGGCTCTAGCGGGCGAACAAATTCCATATGTAGGTTACTTCTATTTTGAATACATCTAAGTGCTTTAATACTAAGCTAACCCCATCATAAGCTCAAGAACGTTACTTAAAAAACACCAATAAATAAACTGTTTATAGGTTGCCCAACAGCCTATTTTTAAAGGATTACCTGCTTTTATGTCTTCTACTAACTTATATTTTTATTAATAGTATTGAACAATAATGACGTATCCATAAGAAATTCCTTAATCCAATACATCATTCCATCAAAATTTGATGTAACAAATTTGCTACTTAACTTATTGATTCAAAAATATTTACATACAAATTCGATTTTTTGTAAACATTTTGTAATAAAAAATCGTTGACCTTCTAAATTCATTCTGTGATTATGCCCAGAAGATGGGCTTATGCTCGCAAGTGAAATTTCATTAACAATTTGATGTTTTGCTCAGCCAGCCTCATCTATACACACTGAATTAATACCAATTTCATTAAATGAAAATGCAATTTAATAAAGTTGGCATCACACACCACACTAAATAAAGAGCTTATTATGTTGAATAATAAAAAGACTAAATTTGCAATTTCTCTCATAGCGGCAGCTATGGCTACATCGGCTCCAGCACAGGCTGATATTTCTGAATATTTAGATCGCGTTGACGTAGACTTTTTACTAATGCAAAACTTTCAGTCAATTCAAGCTAAAGACGGCGCATTTCGTCCAGAAGATGAAGAACAAGAATCAGGATTTGGCCGTATTAGAGCTAATCTAATGCTTAAATTTCATATTAACGAGTTCATCACTGCCGATATAGATATTGCAGAAGAGCCTAATGACTTTGGTGGCGAAGATCGTGACTTTTCATTTCACAACGATTTTGCAGGTGTTGAATTTGACTTACTAGGTCTTTATGGCACACCAAAAGAAAACGCAAATTTAACACTGCGTTTGGGTAATATTGGTGGCTCACCATTTCAATTTAAAGGTTTTCAAGACGGCGCAGATAACCAAAATAATGCACTTATTGGTAATGGTATTACCGATTACGCAACCGCCGAAAACGGCGCACAGCTAAGTTACAGCGAAACTTTCGAAAGTGGTGTAGTACGTGCTTATAATGTTACAGGTCACATTACTACTTCAAGTTTCGGTGAAGCGTTTCAAGAAGACAGAGGTTATAACTACCGACTTCAAGGTACTTTAGAATTTGAAGGTGGCTTTAAAGCAGGCTTAAACTTATTAAAAGCGAATCAAGGCGACCAGTTACGTTTTGAAAACGGCGTAGCCAGTCTTGATGGTGTAACCATAACAAACTATCGCTTTGGCGATGGTGAAAACTATAATTTCTCAGCGTCACCTTCAAACGAGCGTGACACTCACGTTGGCGCAATACCAGGGCTTGAGCAATCAATCATCCAGCTTAATTTAGCTTATCAACCATCTGACGAAACAAGCCTAATCTTTATGGTTGGTAAATCGTCTGATGATTACACATTTGCAGATGCCGCTGGTAATGCAGTTGCCGGTATTACCTACTTTGGTACAAACGGCATAGCTGATGAAAATGGCACTACTTTTGATTCAAACAGTGTAATAGAAGGCGACTCATCGGTTGAGTACTTCGTGTTTGAAGCACAACAGTATATTATTCCTAAAAAGCTATATGTAGCGGCTCGTTATGCAGAAGCCGAAAACACTTCCGACTTAATTGAACAAACAGACAACACAGTAGAGCGTATTCAAGTAGCCGCAGGTTACTGGTTTAACGATAAAACGCTTTTAAAAGTTGAGTATGTTAACCAAGAAGAAGGTGTTAATTCGGGCGGCCAAATCGGTAAAGGATTTGACGGCTTCACTTCTGAAATATCTGTTAAATTTTAAATCATTATCCAACTAGTCTAACTATTTAAACAAAGGACCTAAAAAGGCACTTTGCGGGCAGTTTTATGCGTTAAAACTGCCATAAATAGCATTGGCAATAGATTGAAATTTAATAGTACTTGTTAATACATAACGTGTATGGGGAATACCCGATGAAAAATAAATTAATTATGCTCGCGTGTGGCTTTATAAGCATGGGCGCTGCGGCAAAAGAAACAATTACAATAGCAACTGTTAACAACGGTGACATGATCACCATGAAAGAATTAAGCAGTGACTTTACCAGCCAAAACCCTGATATAGACCTAAAATGGGTCACTCTAGAGGAAAATATTTTTCGCCAACGTGTCACTACCGATGTAGCAACAAAAGGCGGCCAATATGATGTTATGACAATAGGTACTTATGAAGTACCTATTTGGGGCAAACAAAATTGGTTAAAAGAGCTGGATAATTTAGGTGAAAAATACGATTTAGACGATTTAATACCTGCAATCCGAAGCGGTTTAACGATTAACGACAAACTTTATGCAGCTCCATTTTATGGCGAAAGCTCTATGGTTATGTACCGTACTGACTTAATGGAAAAAGCAGGACTGATAATGCCTAAAGCCCCAACACGGGACTTTATACGCAAAGCTTCTAAAGCGATGACCGATAAAAAGAAGGTGTTTATGGTCTTTGTTTACGTGGTAAAGCAGGTTGGGGCGAAAACGTTGCGCTTATTACATCCATGGCAAACTCGTTTGGTGCGCGTTGGTTTGATGAAAATTGGAAGCCACAATTTAATACCCCAGAATGGGAAAATACCCTTCAGTATTATGTCGATGTGATGAAATAATCTGATCCTGCTGGTTCATCTGCAAATGGTTTTAATGAAAATCTTGCACTATTTCAAACCGGAAAGTGTGGTATTTGGATTGATGCAACCGTTGCAGGTGCATTTGTTACTAACAAGAAAGACTCAGAAGTTGCCGATAAAGTAGGGTTTGCACTTGCGCCAGATAACGGTCTAGGTAAACGCGGTAATTGGTTATGGTCTTGGACTTTAGCCGTACCGGCAAGCAGCAAAAAACCAGATGCCGCAATGAAATTTATTAGCTGGGCAACATCTAAAGAATACACTCAACTTGTCGCCGACAAAAAAGGTTGGGCAAAAGTACCGCCAGGTACACGTAAATCACTTTACAGTAATCAAAAGTACATGGACGCAGCACCGTTTGCGCAAATTACCTTAGATTCTATTCAATCTGCAGATCCTAAAAATCCGGCCGTTAAACCGGTGCCTTATGTAGGTATTCAGTTTGTTGCTATTCCTGAGTTTCAAGGAATTGGTACAGCTGTTGGGCAACAATTCTCAGCAGCATTAACTGGCCAAATGACCGTTAAGCAAGCGCTTAGTACGTCTCAGCACCTTGTTGAGCGAACAATGCGTAAAGCTCGCTATCCTAAATAGCATGTAATGGGCGGGTAAGTTGTACTAGCTCAGACTTGATCTGACAGTTACCCGTTTTTTAATCGGTGACTGTCAGTCTAGATTTGAGCTAAATTTTTCTCAGCCCAGATCAATTTTCCATCTAATAAAGTTTCTAATGGCGTT